>JBCCCR010000022.1 GCA_039033415.1 Pseudomonadota bacterium
GATACTGAGGTATCGAGCCTGGAGCTTCGCAAGGCATTACGTCAGGTGCTGCCGGACTACATGGTGCCGCAGCAGTTTGAGCCGATTGACGAGATCCCGCTGACGCCCAACGGTAAGGTCGATCGAAAGCAGTTGCCCGATATTACTTACGCAACAGCGGGCAGGTCGCCGAGTGGGGTAGAGCTTAGCGAAACTGAGAGCAGTATCGCTGCGATCTGGTGCGACCTCGTAGGGGTGCCAGGACCTGTCGCTAAAAGTGAGAACTTCTTCGAGATGGGTGGCCATTCTTTGTTGGCCGTTAAAGCCATTGCGCTGATTGAAACAAAACTTGGCGTTCGGGTCTCTACTCGACAACTCGTTATGGATCCGCTGTCTGCCATTGCCAAGTGGTGTGAAGACAATCGATTGAAAGTCCCCGAAAGCCCCAGCGCTGAACGCGGTTTTCTGAGTCGTTGGCTCAAGCGTGACAGGACCGGTACAGGCCGAACGTGATGAGCCTCCGCGGTGCTATGCTGCTTGCGGTGGCGGGGGTCGTAGTGTTCTCATTCTGGCTGTTCTCACCCGAATTGCGCCGGTTGTTGAATGGCGCCCAGCCGGCGACCGCGGCGCCACAGGCGCTAAAGGTTGCAGTTCTTGGCGACTCCGATAGTCATTTTTATGGTGACTATGTCGACGGGAAACGTCGAGGGAACGACTATCACGCGTATACCTTCGTGTGGACCGATATTTGGGCGCGACTCAGGCCTGGTGAGGTTGACCTGGGTGCCCTTGCACACTGGGGCAGTGATTACAGACTTGCCAGGGGGCGGCAGTTTCTAGGTTTGTCGTCCCGAGCCCCACACAAATACGATTATGAAAACAGCTATGCGGTTTCTGGCTTGAAATGTCGGTCACTGCTGCAAAGCTGGCCCTACCAGGCTCGATGGCTGGTTGATCGAGTTCGAGCGAATACGTCCTGGAATGAAGGGTTGGTGGTGATTCGAATTGGCGTTAACGATATCGGTCAGCTCAAGCACCAACGTGAGTATGCCGAGACGGGTTACGCTGGAGGGATTGTTGAGACCGTAGAAAGCTGCATCGCTCAGATAAGAGAGGCAGCGTCTTCGCTGCTATCAGCGAATCCGAGCTTACGAATTGCGCTGGTTGGCCTCGCCAGGGACTACAACTTAACGATGGATGAACCCGCTTGGTCGAACAAAGAGTGGCTGATAAACATCGACAGCGTGCTCACCGAATACGACCGCCAGCTGAAGGATGTAGCATCCGAGAACCCCCGGATCGCCTTTATCAACGATTTCGGGTGGCACGTGGACCGGGTAGGGAGTCGTCTCGTTCGCGAGCCCGCGAGCTACTTCGCTATCGGTAATGTCAAAATAAGCAATACGCTAGGGGATCATCCGTCTAACCTGGTGCTTGCCGACTACCATGCGGGGACTATCTATCACGGACTTTGGTTGAATCACCTGATCGCTCAGCTTAACGTGCATTTTGATCTCGGCCTCGGCCAGTTAGCGGATTCTGAGATCGTTCAGCTTATTGAGGGTGCCCTGGGATGAAGTCGCAAGACCCCATAGCCAAAAATCAAGACAACCAGCGGAAACCGGCCGATACGTATCGGCTGACTATTGAGCCGGAGTCTCCTGAAGAATTTTCGACGTTGAAGCTATCAGGCATTCGGCACAATGCACAGGAGCATCCATTGCTCCAGCTCGATGCGCTGCATGAGCTGGCGAGATACCTCATGCCGAGAGAGCAATGCCGATTCGTCGATTCCGATCTGCAGATTGACGGCGCCTTCAAACACGCGAGTCGGCCGGCTGACGGTCGGTCTATCGATGAGGTTTTTGCGTCCATCAACGAAAGTGGAGCCTGGGTCGCGCTGTACAACATCGAAGCGCACCCACAATATCAGCAATTGATGTGGCAGATCCTAGAAAGCGTCAGGCCTTTAGTTGAACCAGAGCAAGGTCAGATTCTGGACGCAGGTGGGTTTGTCTTTCTTTCAACCGCCCCCTCGGTTACCCCGTTTCACATTGATCGAGAAAACAATTTCTGGCTTCAAATCAAAGGCCGGAAGTATATGACGGTCTTCGACTGGCGCGATGACCAAGTAGTTTCGGCTGTCGACGTCGAAAACTTTATCGTCAACCGACGACTCGAAAACGTGCGCCTGCGAGAAGAAACGCGTGAGCGCGGGATCGAGACGCTGACTAGCCCTGGGCAAGGAGTTTTTTTTCCAGCGACTTCTCCGCATATGACCCGTTGTCCCGAACAATGGAAGGACGACGGGGTGTCGATTTCTATAGGTGTGGTGTTTTATACAGAGCGGATGCGTGAACTGGCCCGCGTTCACCAGTTCAACAACGTGCTCCGGAAGGTCGGCATCAAACCTTCGCCCCCCGGCGGAGGGCGAAGCGACGGCTTCAAGGCTCCGATTGGACGGCTCCTCGCGGGTTTGAAGCGACGATTTCGCGGTTATCGGCCGCCACCGGGTTCGTACTAAACGCTAGAGCACTCAACACGTCACCATTCACGGACATCACTGCGTTGAATCTGAAACAACTGCTGAAAGAGTTTCCGCCGATCCGAGCCGCATTGCTGGCGCGCTATAGGCGATTCTTTCTTACGGCCGATCGCTCCAACTTATTTTTCGGTGTGTTTCCTGACTACGCAGCCGCGCTGGCCGCGACGCCAACAGGCAAACCTACTGGCTACGATACCGAGGCTGCAGCGACGTTGTACGCGGAACGCCACACGCAGGTGTATCCGGCGGACTATCCGGTTCTTTTCTGGCTGGCGGATTCGCTGCCCGGCTGGAGCCGGGTATTCGAGATTGGGGGCCATACTGGCGTTTCCTTTTACGCCTACAAACGATATATCGAGTATCCCAAAAAACTCAGTTGGACAATTCTCGACGTTCCGGCGGTGGTCGATGCTGGCAAAAGCATCGCGGGTAAGCGAGGCGAGACTCGCCTGAGTTTTTTGACGGAACCAAAGCGCGAGACCTACGATGTTTTGCTTGCCGCGGGGGCGTTGCAGTATCTCCCGGACCCACTGTCGCAGACACTCGATTCGTTGGCGGAGTTACCAAAACAGATTCTGCTTAATCTATTACCCGTGACCGAACAGGCAACCTACTTTACGGTGCAGAACATGGGCCCCGCTTTTTGCCCCTACAAAATTGTCAATCGGGGGGAGCTGATTGCGGACCTGGAAGCGCTCGGTTATGAGTTGCTGGACGAGTGGAAAAACCCGGAAAAGAGCTGCTCCATCCCCTTCTCAGACGCCAAGTACTCGCTCGATCATTACTGCGGTTTTCGCTTTTGTCGAGAGGGCTAGGCTGAGTGCCCTAGCCAACGGCGTCTCGGCTTGCCTCTGCGTCGAGAAAGTCCTAGGCGAATCAGCCTGACGGCGGAACCGCTGGCTTAGATTGTGTCGCGGCCCGATATGCGAGCACCAAGGCGGTAATCTGGAACGACACTATCAGCACCTGAACATAGCTTCGAACAAAAAAAAGTGCAAAGACTGCTGAAATGATGACGGTGAAGGTGAGCGCCTTTCTCGCCTTGCCAGTGCAGAAAGGCAAAGCCAGCAGCAAAGGACTTAGCGCGATAAGCGCCGGATTCCATGCGGTAGCCCAATGTTCCGTTAGCAGCCAGATCAACAGCAGGATTACTCCGGCCAGGCCCGACACCAAAGACCATATAGACCGTGCCCAAGAGTTTCTATGGACAAGCCAAAGGCAAAGGACTCCGATCGCCAGAAAAATTAGAGGTAGCAGCGATGTGTTTGCGGCAGACCCTTCATAGATTTCAATGCGCTCCTGAGCCAACGCCGCCCCCGATTCTGTGGCAAAAGTCGCAACTGCCTCTGAGAGCTGATCGGGTAAGTAGAAGGAAGACCAGAGCGATATTTGGTTGTCTACCGGCCGGCCAAGCGCAATGTTCGCACCAAGATGAAGCCAGGCAACAGCATTGGAATAAGATCCCAGACTGCTTCGAAAAGTTTCCGAGGTCATAGTTTTCTCAGAGCTGGCCTTGAGCGCCCCGTCCAGGGCGATATCCAGCGCGTCGCGAACTTTGGTTGAACAGTTTTGGAGAAAATAGTCGTATCGATAGCTCGCGTTTTCAGGCTTGCTGTGCCAGTCAAGGTATTCAATCAGTTTTCGCTTTTGTTCGGCGTTGAGGTTCAACACCTGTTTCGTGACCGTCCTTTCGTCGCGAATGTACCCCGCTATGTCAGCGTCAGGATCAAACGCCATTACACGATAGGACATCTTGCCCATAACAAAATTGAGCAGAAAGTTCTCGCTGGTGAAATCAAAAATGCCAAAGTTATAGATGGCGTTGAATCCGCTGACAGGGTCCGCAACTGTGATGGCGTTGTGTCCGAACGCCTGCCAGTAGATTTTGCCCGGGCCAATGGTAAAAAGAGACACCTCGGTGTCTTCTAACGAGAGCGATTGAGAGAGCGTTAGGGCTGGAAAGCTGAACAGCGCAGCCGCCAGCCAACGCATTATTCGGAAGATGGCTTTAACCCCAGCACAAGAAGTCGGCGGCTGTTGGCTTTCAGCACCTCAAACTCATGTCCGCCAACCGTGACCGCTTCGCCCGTTTCAGGCAGTCGGCCGAGTTCTCCGGTCACCAATCCACCGACCGTGTCGAAGTCCTTCTCTGATAACTCACAGGAAAAGTACTCATTGAAATCATGAATAGGCGTTAGGGCGTTGATCGAATAGCGCCCGTTTTCCATGGCGTTGATGAAGTCGGTTTCTTCGGCGTCGTACTCGTCGCCAATCTCACCGACGATTTCTTCCAGCACGTCTTCAATGGTGATCAGGCCGGCAACGCCGCCGTACTCGTCCACCACAATTGCCAGGTGGTTTCGCGAGCTGCGAAAGTCCTCCAGCAGTACGTTGAGGCGCTTGCTCTCCGGAATGAAGGCGACCTCGCGCTGGATCTGCTCAAGATCGAACTCGTCTGCGTTGTCGAAGAAGCGGAGCAGGTCTTTGGCCAGAAGCACGCCTACCACCTCGTCTCGGTCGTCCTTGATGACAGGAAAGCGTGAGTGGCCTGACTCCACAATAACCGGCAGCACTTCCGCGAGTGTTTGGCCCGCTGACACGCACACCATTTGACCTCGTGGAATCATCGCGTCACGCACCTGTTGCGAAGACACCTCCATGGCGCCTTCGAGCATGGCAAACGTTTCCTTATCGAGAATTTCCCGCTCGAGGGATTCCTGCAGTAGTTTGAGGAGATCTTCGCGGTTTCGTGGTTCACCACCGGTAAGGGCGTGGCCGAGTTTTTCCAGCCAGCTCTTCGGTTCGGAACCGTTGCTACTGGGTACGTCGTCGTTCATACGGCGAAACTGTAGATGCAGTGCAGCGAAAAGACCTATCAGTTTAGCGCGATCAGGCCCGCCTTGCTATTGTCCCGACGAAGCGTAGGGGTCAGGAAATCCGAGGTTCTGGAGCAGGGTTACCTCGCGGCTTTCCATACGCTCTGCCTCTTCGACGGTTTGGTGATCAAAACCCAGCAGGTGCAGCACGGCATGAGTCAGCATATGCGCCAGGTGCTGCTGCCGCGTTTTGTTCTGCTCTCGAGCTTCGGTATCGACTACGGGAGCGCAGATCAAGATATCGCCCAGCATCCTGGCCGGCACCGCTGCGTCGATTTGCGCCGGGAAAGCAAGAACGTTCGTCGCGTAGTCCTTGCCGGCGAATCTACGGTTTATATCGCGCATCTCCGGCTTGTCACAGATGCGGACGTCGATTTCGCCTCCGTCTAAGTCCGCAGGCAGGGCGTTAATTACCCAGGACTGAATAAGCTCGCGATCTGCCCAATCAGGCTCTACCGTATCGCCGAAGCTGATCTCAATCCGAATCTCAGGCGTCGTCAGATTCACTGTCGGCCGACTGCTGGTAGGCGTCCACAATTCGCTGGACCAGGGCGTGGCGAACCACGTCTCGGGACTGGAAGAACGTGAAGCTCACGCCCTTGATCTCCCTGAGAATGTCAATCACGTGCTTGAGACCGGACGTCTGGTGCCGCGGCAGATCCACCTGCGTCACGTCGCCAGTCACGACTACGCGGGAACCAAAACCGATGCGAGTCAGGAACATTTTCATCTGTTCGACCGACGTATTCTGTGCCTCATCGAGAATGATAAATGCGTCGTTGAGCGTGCGGCCGCGCATAAATGCGAGCGGGGCGACTTCGATCACGTTGCGCTCGATGAGTTTTTCGACCTTCTCGAAGCCGAGCATCTCATACAGGGCATCAAACAGGGGGCGCAGATAGGGGTCGACTTTCTGCGCCATATCACCCGGCAGAAAGCCAAGCCGCTCGCCCGCCTCAACAGCGGGTCTCACCAGCACCAGACGAGACACCTGCTGGCGTTCCAGCGCATCAACCGCACAGGCAACCGCAAGATAGGTTTTGCCGGTCCCCGCTGGACCGATGCCAAAGGTCACATCGCTGCTGACAATGTTCCTGAGGTAGGCCTTTTGGTTCGGACCGCGACCAATGATATTCCCGCGTCTGGTGCGAACGCTCACTTCGCTTACGGCAGTAGGGTCGGCTGAAAACTCCGAGGGTGCTTCTACCGAGGCTGACTGCATCTGCAGATTGATTTCCTCGGCGGTAAGCGCTCCATCAGCGGTTTTCGCGTAAAGGTTGCGCAGCAGGTTGACGGCGATTTCGGCGTCTGGGCCCTCGATAGAGAATATCCCGCCCCGGTTGCTGATCTTGGTATCGAAGCGTCCTTCAATCAGCCGCAGGTTGGCGTTCAGCGGCCCGCACAAACCGGCCAGCCGCGCGCTGTCCTGCGGAGACAAAGTCAGCGAAACGACGGATTCCGGCAGTGTCGTGGGCTCAGTCGGCATTGTTGGCCCGTATCGAGTAGTCGTCACAAGTTGTCATTGTTTGGGTGATCTCCCCATTACAGCGCCGATTGATCAGATCGCTCGAGCTCTGGGAAATCGGAATCGGTTGTCTTCGCAAAGGCCAGCGCGCTCCGGCGGGTCTTTACCTGCCGCATCTGCAAACCGCAACCGCGGAGTCCTAGGCGGCCCGCAAAACTAGCCCGTTTCCTGCCATATCGCAATGTCTCGGAGAAAAAACTAGACTGACACTTTTTTGCGGATAGAACGCATCATCGCATGTTGCTGCAACTTATTGGCCGCCTAAACCAGCCCACGAAAGACGCTTATTCGATCTCTGAAATCGATGCACGGCGAGTTGCGGATAACGGTCTTGGCCCTATCTTCTGGGCGCTGCTGCAGGAAGGGCATGTAGAAGCTTCCTCGCAGTCGATCGAACTGCTTCAGTCCGCAGACATGACGGCCCGCGTCATTTCGGCCAGAACCCGGAAGAACATCGATGAGGTTCTTGGTGTTCTGGAAAGCGCTGGGCTGGAGCCGGTAGTTCTGAAGGGCGCCGATGTTGCGCAGCGGTTCTATCCAGAACCGCACTGGCGAGTCATGGGTGATCTGGATCTACTCCTGCCCAATGACACGGGTCATGAAGCACTGAGGCTGCTTGAGGCAGAAGGATTCAGAAATCCCACTGACCATCCGGCGGAGCGGTGGGACGGTCATCATCACGTGGTGCCGGTCTACCACCCCGATTTGAAGCAATGGGTCGAAGTCCACCATCGGCTCATCACTGACCAATCGCCTTTTCATGTGGAGTCGATCTTTCAGGGGGAATCCGTCAGGAAAAATCTGAAATCAGAAGTTGTTGGGGGCAGGACCGTGAGGTTCCTGACGCCAACGCTGACCCGATTACACACGATCGTTCACTGGTATTTCGACTTAATGGATCGCTGGGGAAACGCCGGCCTTCAGCGTCCGATTCTCGATAGCCTGTTTATGAGGCGAGCGGGCGTAGCGAAACCAGAAGAAGGTTTGTCCGAAGAAATCGAGCGTGCCTGCCAGCTGATGGATTACATTCTGAATCGGTTAGAGGGCCGTACGGCAAGCGAAGGACTTTGGTGGCCGTTACCAGGCAACCTTGCGCAAATCGATGGGTTGAGTTCTGAAGATTCGGCGCTACAGGCTGAACTTGCGGGTGCCGCATTCGGTGTTTACCTCGTGGCAAAGAGTCGCCTGGGGTTCAAGGCTAACCTTATGCGAGCTTGGGCTTCGGTCGCGATTAACGCCGTCGGTCAACGTCTTATGCCCCGCCAAAGTCAACGATTGTAAGCTACGAGGCGTTGCTGCTTTGTCATGGCAAGCTACTGAGGCAATATATCGCTTTCTTTTGGGAGTCCAGAGTTGCTCCTGGAAATTGTTGGCGTCCCTGTTGAACTAAACCTCGAGCTCGACGATGAGGCCGAATCGCTAGTTCGCTCTAACTTTGGCGCGTTCCGACCACTCTCGCGGGGTCGACCGAAGGTCAGAATCTCGGCAGAGAATCGGGGCGAGGGGTATCGAATCACCTGGGTCAGCGGGCACGACGAGGCGGTCGATTCCGGTCGCGACGAGCTGATTCACAGTATTGAGTCCTATCTGGTGATGGGACTCCAGTTCGCTCGGCCTGAACTGGTCTTTCTCCACTCTGCGGCTCTTGAGTTCGAAGGTCGTGCATTTCTGATCTCCGGTGCCTCAGGAAACGGGAAGTCGACGCTCGCATGGGCGCTCACCCATCATGGCTGTGCCTATCTGAGCGACGAGCTTGCACCCATTGACCTAACGGACCCCAAACGCCCCATCGTCAATGCCTACCCTCACTCGCTCAATCAAAAGCGGTGTCCGGCGGAGCCCTACGCATTGCCAGAAGGCACGCCCTTCACAGGTTGGACCTACCACATTCCCGTCAACCGGCTTCCATCTGGCGTTTGCTACGAGCCGCGGAAAGTCTTTGCGGTGTTTTTGGTAGAACAGACACGGGGGGAACCCGTCGCCACCCCGTTATCGGCAGCAGAAGGGGCTTTCAGGCTATATCCAAATCTCCTGAATGGGTTGGCGCATGAGGCGGCAGGCCTAAAAGCTGCTCGGAGTTTATCCCAAAACCAGGGCGTCTATTTGCTAGAGTCTGCCGATCTGACCGCCACAGCGAAACTTGTTTTAGAGACGTTGAATCAATGAATCCGGAAAAAAAACCGAATCTAGAAATTGAAGTCGTCGATGACGAAATGATCGTCCTTGATGCGGATAATCAAAAGGTCCACAAGCTCAACGGAACCGCCGCTGCAGTTCTCGAGAGCTGTGATGGTAGCAATAGTGTCGACGATATCGTGACCTGGCTGGCGGGAGAATTTGGCGTTCCTACCGAAAGAGTCGACGCAGACGTTAGACAGATTTTGGAGGTTTTTTCGGATTCTGGGCTGCTAAAGTCAGTTGAAGACCGCATAGAGTGAAATACTTCAACTTTTTTCCGGTTTAGGTGTGGCACGTCGGGCGATGATTGGCTATAGTTTCTCTACAGGGGGCCATTGGGCTTAGGAAGGAATTGTGACTAATAAAGTCTCACGTCGTGATTTACTGAAGAAATCGGGTTATGCCGCGCCTGTTGTTCTGACGCTTAGCGCCACACCTTCGATCGCAAGTATCGGGTCGGGAGGTAGCGGCGGCGGTCCCGGTCCTGACCCATCAGGCGGAAAGAACTGCCGGTGGGTTACGATCTATCGCTGGCGCATTCGCCGAATCGGTTGGCGCTGGACACTTGTTAGAGTGCCTGTCGGACGCCGCATGATCTGCCGATAGGGCATCGTAAAGATTCACGAGAAAGGCCAGCTTTAATCGCTGGCCTTTTTTTTGGATGCTCAGTCAGGCGTCGTGGTATCGGAACCGATTGGTTCTGATTCTGATCTTCAGGTCGAACTGCAAATGTCACAGAAAGTTGACAAACGATTCTTCGCTCCGAGCATCCCGCCGCTAAAATAGTGGTCGGGGGTAACAGCTAGAAGTTGGAGGATTGTTGTGTCGCAAGACCAATCAAGACGACAGTTTCTCAAGAGGGCAGGATACGCAGCACCTGCGGTTATGACGCTGAGCGCTTTGCCAGCTATGGCGGCCTCTGGTTCCGGTGGGTCGCAGAGCGGGCCGAGGATTTGCCGGCGTCAGCCAAACCCTAACTGGAGCCAAAGACGTACTGAACGTTTCCTTGCGCGCCAGGCTAGACGGTGCAATTGATCGCTCTCTGAGACAGTCTCTGCTAGCTACACCTAGGGGCCGCTTTTGCGGCCCCGATTTTTTGGCGTCCTGTGGCGAGGATTCCGGTGTTGCTAACCTATCGGCGTTCTTTAAGCTGTTCCACGACGTCCTTTACCTGCTGTGTTTTGCTCCGGTCGCAAATCAGAAGCGCATCGGGTGTATCGACGATAACCAGATTGCTCACGCCGACCAACGCCACGAGGCGACCAGATTTCCGGACGTAAACGTTTTCGCTGTCTACCAAAACCGTATCTTGCTCAGGGCCGCCAGCGTCAGATGCCGCAAGATCGCTGATTGCCTGCCAGGAGCCCACGTCGTTCCAGTCAAAATCTCCGGCGACTACACCTACATCGGAGGCGCTCTCAAAGATTGCGTAGTCGACTGAGATGGCCTGCAATTCGCCGAAGGAGACTTGATCAAACGTAATCGTGTCATCCGAGCAATCCGTAGCCGCCAGGCAGGCTCGCGCGCCGGCAGCCAAATCTGGTGCTACTTCGTCGGCGGCTTTCAGAAAACTCGCGGGCGTGAAGCAGAACATGCCCGAATTCCAGAGGTAGTTGCCTGATGCGACGTAACCCTCTGCCGTCTCCAGATCCGGCTTTTCGACGAAGCTGTCTACCGCGAAACCTGACAGGAGAGAGGCCGCTGATTTGATGTAGCCGTAGCCGGTCTCGGGTCGCGTCGGTTTGATGCCGTAGGTCACGAGATGTCTGGCAGCGGCAAGCTCGGCCGCTTTGTCGGTTGCGGCACGAAATCTATCAACGTCAGCGATCAAATGGTCCGATGGCAGGATCACCAGACACACATCTTCGCCCAATGCTTCGCTGGCCCACGCAGCGGCCATGGTTATTGCCGGAGCGGTGTTTCTGGCCTCTGGCTCGAGCAGAAAGATGTGTCGGTTCGAATGCGCTTCGGCCTTCTCGTAGGCGTCTCGCGTGAGCTGGTGGTAGTCCTGGTTGGTCACGGTGATGATCGGCCCGCCGTCTGCAAGCAGCCTAGCGCGATTGAGGGTCTTTTCGATCAGCGTTTCGCCGTCTGGCATCGCCATGAAGGGCTTCGGAAAAGATTTGCGAGATTCTGGCCAGAGCCTCGTGCCGGCGCCGCCGGATAGGATCACAGGGACGATTTTCACTTGAACTTCCTAATGAGGTTAGATGGTCATTAAAGCGGATTTTGGGCCTTGAGCCACTGCGTGGCGCTCAATTCCAGGTAAATGATGGCAAAGCCTTGTTCAGCTGGTCCTGCCATGTTGGCACCGCCAGCCCAAAACGCTCTTCAAACAACTGATTGCTTAAGACCGAATAGGATGGCCGTCGTGCCGGGGTTGGAAACTCGGTGCTCGGAACTGGCGATGGTTCCGCCAGCGCTACACCAGGCTGTTGCGTTTGTTTCCAGGATAGAAACGCCTTGGCAAATCCATACCAGGAGACCGGGTCTCCGTTTGCTGACAGGTGGAAAATGCCGCTGGTGGAATTGCCCAAAGACTGCGCTAAGGCGGCGGAGCTGAGTTCGGCCAGGTCTGCCGCGCACGTAGGTCGCCCCAGCTGATCATCCACCACGCTCAGCGATTCACGCTCAGCCGCGAGCCGGACGATAGTTTTGACGAAGTTCTTGCCGTGGCGGCCGTACACCCAGGCGGTGCGAAAGATCAGGTGCTGACACCCCGTATCCTCGACCGCTTTCTCCCCGGCGAGCTTACTCTCCCCGTAGGTGTTGACCGGATCTGTCGGGTCGTTCTCTCGATAGGGGCGGTTGCCGGTGCCGCTGAACACGTAGTCGGTGGAGTAGTGGGTTAACAGCCCGCTGCGGTCCGCCATATGCTCAGCCAAGAGCTTAGGCAGGTCACGATTGAGGAGGAATGCTTGATCTCGCTCGGATTCAGCCTGGTCCACCGCCGTGTAGGCCGCGGCGTTGACGATGTGGTCCGGCTGCACCTTCCGCAGCAGGTCGGCGACCTGGTCAAGATCGGACAGATCGCACGGATGGTCGCCTTGGTTGCGCGAGCTTGTGAGCAGCTCAAACGGTTTGGCGAGCGTTTGCTTCAGCTCGCGCCCGAGCTGACCTTCACTTCCCAGCAGCAGAACCCGCGGTATGGCAGCCATCAGGCGTCCGCTAGCTGCTGGGCCGCGGCAAACGGGGTAAGGTTTGAGGCTCGCACCTGCTGTTCCAGCGTCTCCCTCAGCGACTGAGCTTCGGGCTTGGCCATCAACCGCTGCTGCAAAATCTCCCCCACCAGCCGCTCCATCCACACGACGGCCTGTCGTTGCCTTGCAGCTTCCAGGCTGCCGTCCCCGAGCACCTGCCGGTAGAACGCCTGCACCGTGTCCCAGACCTGGTCGATGTCTTCGTTTTCCAGGGCAGAGCAGGTCAGCACCTGGGGTTTCCAGCTGCCCATTTGGCGCAGGAGCCCCAGCGCGCCGCGGTAGCGCGATGCCGTCTGGGCCGCGTGGTCTCGGTGGTCTCCGTCTGCCTTGTTCACCACCAGCAGGTCTGCCAGCTCCACAATCCCGCGCTTGATGCCCTGCAGCTCGTCACCCGCGTTGGGCAGCAACAGCACCATAAACAGGTCCACCATGGCGGCCACGTCGAACTCTGACTGACCGACGCCCACGGTCTCGACCAGTATGAGGTCGTAGCCGGCGGCCTCGCACAGCAGCAGGCTCTCACGCGTCCTGAGCGCTACGCCACCCAGGGCACCACCGGAGGGGGAAGGGCGGATGAAAGCTCCATCCTCGCGTGCCAGGTCCGACATACGGGTTTTGTCGCCCAGGATTGAACCGCCCGCAATTGGTGAGCTTGGGTCGACCGCCAGCACAGCCAGCTTCTTGCCGGCTCGCAGCGCATGCTGCCCAAAGGTTTCGATAAATGTTGATTTGCCAACGCCTGGGGAGCCGGAAATCCCGATCCGCAGCGCTTTGCCGGTGTCTGGCAGCACCGCATTCAGCAGATCCTGAGCTTCCGCGCGATGGCGCTCAGCGCGGCTCTCGACCAGCGTGATGGCTTTTGCCAGCGTCCGGCGGTTGCCGGACTTCAGCAGGGCGAGGTCGATCCCGCCGGGGCCGGCGTTCATCAGCTGGTCGATTTGATGGCGCCGAGCACTTCCCGCGCCGCGCTGGGAATATGGGTGCCCGGCCCGAAGATGCCGCCGACGCCCGCTTCTGTCAGGAATTCATAATCCTTTTTCGGAATGACGCCGCCAGCAATCACCACAATATCGTCCGCACCTTGCTCGCGCAGGGCTTTCACCAGCTCGGGCACCAGCGTCTTGTGTCCGGCTGCTAGCGTGGAGGCGCCGACGACGTGTACGTCGTTCTCGACCGCCTGGCGCGCCACTTCCTCCGGCGTGGAGAACATGGGCGACAGGTCGATATCAAACCCAATATCAGCGAAAGCCGTGGCGATCACTTTGGCACCGCGGTCGTGGCCATCCTGGCCCATCTTGCAGACCAACATCCGCGGACGGCGGCCGTGGTCCTCCTCGAACCGCTCAACCTGCTGCACGATCTCGTGCCACTCTTTGTCGTCCTGGTAGGCCGCCCCGTAGACGCCCGAGACGGTCTGCGAGTCGGCCTTGAAGCGACCAAACTCCTTTTCTAGCGCGTCAGAGATTTCGCCGACGGTGGCTCGCGCTCGGGCGGCGTCGACGGCGAGAGCCAGCAAGTTGCCGTCGCCCTCGGCGGCCGAGGTCAGCGCGCTGAGCGCAGCTTCAACGGCGCCGGAGTCACGGTTGGCCCGAATTTCTTCAAGGCGCTTCAGCTGCGACCGGCGCACCGACTCGTTATCGATGTCCAGAACCTCGACGTCGTCCTCAGCGTCGTTGAGGTACTTGTTGACCCCGACAATCACGTCTTCACCCCGGTCGATCCGGGCCTGCTTGGCGGCCGCTGAGGCCTCGATGCGCAGCTTGGGCAGACCGCTCTCAATCGCTTTGGCCATGCCGCCTTTCTCTTCGATCTCCGACATCAGCACGCGAGCGCGCTCAGCGATGTCGGCGGTGAGCGTCTCCATCATGTAGGAGCCACCCCAGGGGTCGACCACGTCGGTGATGCCGGTCTCTTCCTGGATCACCAGCTGGGTGTTGCGGGCGATACGCGCAGAGAACTCGGTGGGCAGGGCAATCGCCTCGTCCAGCGCGTTGGTGTGCAGGCTCTGGGTGCCGCCAAAAACCGCCGCCATCGCCTCGATGGTGGTGCGCACCACGTTGTTGTAAGGGTCCTGCTCGGTCAGCGACCAGCCTGAGGTCTGGCAGTGAGTCCGCAGCATCTTTGACCGCGGGTTGGTCGGCTCAAACTCGTCGATGATCTCCGACCATAGCAACCGGGCGGCGCGCATCTTGGCGATTTCCATATAGAAATTCATGCCGATGCCCCAGAAGAAACTCAGGCGTGGCGCAAAGCTGTCGATCTCCAGTCCGGCGGCCAGCGCGGCGCGGACGTACTCGCGCCCGTCAGCGAGCGTGTAGGCCAGCTCCAGCGCCGCGTCGGCACCCGCTTCCTGGATGTGATACCCAGAAATCGAAATGCTGTTGAAACGCGGCATGTTGTCCGCGCAATAGGCGATGATGTCGCCGACAATCCTCATGCTGGGGTGCGGCGGATAGATGTAGGTGTTGCGCACCATGAACTCTTTCAGAATGTCGTTCTGAATGGTGCCGGAGAGTGCGGCCCGGTCGACGCCTTGTTCTTCGCCCGCAACGATAAACGAGGCCAGCACCGGCAGCACTGCACCGTTCATGGTCATGGACACCGAGACCTTGTCCAGCGGGATCCCGTCGAACAGGATTTTCATGTCCTCCACGGAATCGATCGCGACACCTGCTTTGCCAACATCGCCGGTAACTCGCTCGTGATCAGAGTCGTAGCCGCGGTGGGTCGCCAGGTCGAAGGCAACGGAGACGCCTTGGCCGCCAGCGGCAAGCGCCTTGCGGTAAAACGCGTTTGATTCCTCAGCTGTTGAGAACCCCGCGTACTGGCGAATGGTCCATGGTCGGCCCGCGTACATCGTCGCCTGCGGGCCGCGGATAAACGGCTCAAAACCCGGTAGGGTGTCGGTGAGCGGGTTGCTGGCCACGTCCTCCGCCGTGTAAAGCGGTCGCAGGGAAATACCCTCCGGAGTGTCTACGGTGAGGTCATCCAGCGTCCGGCCCGATTTCGAGACCTGCTTGCCGGCTGTGGTCTGCCACTGCTCCAGCGAAACCTGGGGCGGCTCGTAGGGCTTCTTAGGCATGTCCATGGCCGTCCGGTCCGGGTTGGTTGATCTCGACCAGCACGCCGTCACAGGAGCGCGGGTGGATGAAGATCACGCGGCTGCCGTGGGCGCCCGGCGCCGGCTCGTCAGCCAGAAACTCATAGCCCAGGCCTTTAAGCCTCGCCACGTCTGCGTCGATGTCGTCGCTGCGAAAGCACAGGTGGTGCAGTCCGCCCGGGCGTTTTTCCAGAAACTTAGCGATCGGGCCGGCGCCGTTCAGCGGATGAACCAGTTCGATGCTGGTCGGCGGCAGGGGAAAAAACGCAGTGCTGGTCTTGGCGTCTTCCACGTCTTCCGTGCCGGAGAACTCCAGGCCGAAGTCTTCTGCGAAGCGCTTGATGGCCTGTTCCAGATCCGGAACGGCAACAGCAATGTGATCCAGGGCGGTGATCATGCCCAAATCCTTTGTGAGAACGGGCCAACCATAATACTGGAACAGCGTTGGAACTTGCAGGCCCGGAAATGGCGCCAGATCAGTGGCTGCCTTCGGTTTTTCCGACGCTCTGCACCGTTCGCCGTTAACCGCTCCTTACGCCGGCACTATCGCTCCCCTTCGGTCGAGCTCTCGATCACCTCCAGCAGATTTGCTTGTCACATCAACGGAGCCCAGAGCCCCGCCGTGGCCGCAAAGATGCCGAGCGCTGTGTACAGCGTCAGGAGAGCCAGCGTGGCAACGAACGCCAGCTGTGAACCTGGGCTCGCGGTTCGTTGGCATTGGAAATACCACTCCAGCATCGCGAGCGGCAGCAGATATTGCGCAAATCCAAGGGCGTTGAGGAACGGTCCCGTGAACGTTTCCTGATCGATGCCGATACCGCCCGTCAACACAAACCAGCCCATCAGCCCTACGCGAAAGAACCAGACGGCGCTCGCAACCATGAAAAGTCTCAGTGCCCAGCGTCGGTGCTCAACGATTTGACGCGCTATCGCGTGCCGCACAGCGACGGCCGCAAATACCAGCACCAAGATGGCGTCACCCGATATACCTAGGTGGGAGACCAGGTTTCCCGTCGGGCTTTGCCGCGCCCACGTCAAATAGAGCCCACCGATGCTGCTGAGAACGGCGGCGACGAGATAGCTTCGTCCCAGCCAGCGGTGAAACGTCGGAAAGCGCTTTCGCACGGCGGGAATCAGCTGCAGCGGGCCGCCGCCGATGATGATCGCGGCCAGGAGCACATGGCTGACCGACATCAGGTTGCCGAGGGTGTCACCTTCGCGAAACCCGGTAGGCAGATGCATGCCTTCGAGACCCGCAAGCCCCCGTTCTGCGATCGGCGGATAAAAAACCGCGAGGATGTACGCAAGGAAAATCCAGTGGCCCACAACGGCTACCGCAAACCAGGTTTTTGCTGCGACTTGAACGGCTTGCTCGGCCGTGGACGTCAGGCTTGCTGTCTCCAGATAGAGCGTGGTCATCGACTGCCTCAGAGGGTTCTGTTGGGTTAAGAACAGCGTGCCTTTCGCGGGCGTCGAATACATCGGTCGGGCGGCGGAACGGCGGCTCCCCCAAAAGGAGGACATCACCGATCAAAGCCTCCCGCTTCGGTTGCATGACATCGGGAACGCCGGTGGTTTAGTCTTCCAGCGTGAAGCAACAGTTATATGTCGATTGCCAGCGCTGTCCAGAGGAAGGGTGTGCCTGACGCGACGCCAGATCGTACGGTGCCCGGCATGGGCGTATGGCGACCGTTTCAAGGTCCGCTCCAGCGCTGGCCGCAGTTGACCGACGCCCTGCTTGCAGCGGCCGCGCTGGCCCTGACGCTGGCGAGCTGGTCGTGGCGCGCTTCGCAGCCGATCTTGGGCACCTTTACCGACATCGGTGTCTTCCTCGCTGGCTTTGTTGCCTGCCTGGCGTTGCTTTGGCGCCGCAGTCACCCATGGCAGGTGCATGCGGTTGTTGTTTTGACGGGCATCCTGCTGCTGTTCGCGCCGTCAATCGATGGTCTGGCCCCGCTGGCGCTGTCGCTTTACAGCCTCGGTCGGTACGAGACTGATAGCCGCATCAGCACGATCGCCGCCAGCGGCTCCCTCGTCTTTCTGGCAGTGCAACAGGGTTTGCCGGTCGCGCCAGGCGTCAGCGGAGTCGTAACGACCGCGGTTTGGGTCGGCCTGTGGTACGCCGGGCGACGGTTACGCTTTCGCGGCGAATACCTGCGTTTACTCGAAGATCGTGCTGCTCAGCTTGAGCGCGAACAGCATGTCGAAGCGGAGCGTGCAGTTGTAGCCGAGCGCAACCGCGTCGCGCGCGAGATGCACGACGTCGTGGCTCATAAGCTGTCCCTGATGACCGTGCAGGCCGGCGCCGCGCGGACCGTTGGCGCGTCAGATCCGGACGCCGCTTTGGATGCTATGGCCGCCGTGGAAACGGCCGGGCGTGACGCCATGGCCGAGATGCGTGATCTGCTTGGCGTTCTGCGCCCGGCAGGCC
Organism: Pseudomonadota bacterium; assembly: GCA_039033415.1. Classification (NCBI taxonomy): domain Bacteria; kingdom Pseudomonadati; phylum Pseudomonadota; species Pseudomonadota bacterium. The sequence goes on from JBCCCR010000022.1 coordinate 17,835, forward strand.
AGGAGAAGACCTTGGGCCCACAGCCAGGTATCGCCGACTTGCCGGCACTGGTCCGCGAGGTCCGCGACGCTGGGCTCACCGTGCACCTGGCAACGACCGGTCCGCTAGCGGGGCTGCCGTCTCGTCTTCAGCTCAGCGTCTACCGCATCGTGCAGGAAGCGCTAACCAATGTGATGAAGCATGCGGGGGAGGGGGTACAGGTTGCTATCGCCATCGAACGGCGAAACGACTGTGTGGTCGTCTCGGTAAACGACAACGGCGTAGGCAGCGATCCTGGCAAGACGGGCGGTCAGGGGATAACCGGAATGCGCGAGCGCGCCGAATTGCTGGGTGGATCGCTTCGCGCTGCCGAAGGATCGGACGGTGGATTTGTGGTGCATGCCGAACTGCCCATCGAAGTCGTGGTGCGCTGATGCTTCGCGTGATGGTGGTGGACGATCAGGCGCTGGTATGCCGTGGTTTTGCGCTGGTGCTCGGGAACGAGAAAGACATCGAGGTGATCGCCGAGGCGGGCACGGGTCTGGAGGCGATCGAGGCCGCCCGCAAACTGAGGCCCGACATCATTCTGATGGACATTCGAATGCCTGAGCTCGACGGCCTGGAGGCGACGGCGCGCATCTTGGACGGCGCTGACGACAACACCCGTATCATCATTCTGACCACGTTCGACCCGGACGACTACGTATTCCGGGCGCTCCGTGCCGGGGCGAGCGGGTTTATTCTCAAGGACACGGCCCCGGAAGAGCTGGTCGCCGCCGTGCGAACGGTAGCGGCCGGTGGCGCGATGCTCGCTCCCGAAGTCACTCGCCGACTCATCGCTCGATTTGTCAGCCAGCCGGATCAGAACCGAGATCTTGCGCAGCGGCTTGAGCGGCTAACGTCGCGCGAGCGGGAGGTGCTTGAGGCGCTAGCTGCGGGCAAGAGCAACGTCGAGATCGCGGAGTTCTTGTGTATCGGCGCCGCAACCGTGAAGTCTCATGTGTCCAGCCTGCTGTCCAAACTGGGCCTCCGTGACCGCGCGCAGGCCGTGGTGTTTGCCTATGAATGCGGTTTGGCCAAGGCGGGAGATCGTGATGTCGGGTTCTAGTCAGCCACCGCTCAAGAATTCGCTGTACAACGTAGCGTCGGTGTATGGCGGGCTACTTGGCGTTTTTCTGATCGCCGGAGCTTTCGGTCATTTTGCGGCCATTTGGCCAACGGTCATCGACGGGCAAGGTTCAGATCGACTTGTCGGACTCTTTTTTCCTGGCGTGCTGTTGCTGGCGACTGGACTTCTTAACTCCGGCTCCTGCATCGCGTTCTGGGCGGGAAAGCGCCGTTGGCTGCCAACTGTGCTGCTCGTCAACACCGTTGCGACGATCTACCTTGGCTATTTGCTGTGGCAAGGCGTTGTCCCGAACCATCCCATTGGACTCTTTCTCGCGCTCGTCTCGAGCTACCTCGTGCTGTTGGGCACGCTTTGGTCAGGGCTGACATGGCCGGCACCGGCCACAAGCGGCACTGGAGGCGAGTAAGCTCCGATGATGGGTCAGCTTCGACGTTTACTTCTGTTGCGCACGTTCGTCAGCGCTTCCCGAGAACATTTCTTGGGTAAACCATGACGGTCGCCGCATCAGCTAACCAGAATGACCAAGCCGTCGAATCCGCCGGAGCGCTGCTCGCGTCGATTGGCCTGACGGTAATTGCCGTCGCCGCTTTTCTTGTGTTGCCCATCTACGTGGGAGCCGCGGCCGATTCTTTGCAGATCAGCGCCTCGCAGATAGGCGTGTTGTCCGCCTGCGTTGCGCTGGGGTCAGCGGTGAGTTCCATCGCGATGATGGTGCTGGTCCGCCGAGTTCCCTGGCGTCTCGCCGGCTTTGTCACCCTGAGTTTGATGCTGGTGTCGATGGGGCTCTCAATTGTGGTGGATAACCCCACGATGTTCATGCTGCTGCAGGCGATGGCTGCGCTGGGTGGCGGCGCCACCTATTCGCTGGCGCTGACGGCGCTTTCCGACCGGAAGAACGCTGATCGCGGGTTTGGATTGTCGATCGCCGCTCAGGTCTCTTTTCAGGTCGTTGGCATGCTGCTGTTTCCTCGCCTGGTCGCCAGCGCGGGCATCGACGGCATGCTGGGCGTCTTTTTCTTGCTGGAAGCGGTTGGACTGGCGCTAGTGCTCATTCTGCCTCGGAGCGGGAAGGCGAGGGCAGCATCAGTTGATGACTCAGCCAGCCTGCTTAAACCCGCCCTGCTGCTTGCCCTCGGTGGATGCCTGTTCTTTTTTCTCAACGTTGGCGTGGTGTGGACCTACGTCGAGCGGATGGCGGTGCTGGCAGGCTTCACCGGGAGTCAGATTGGGAACAGTCTGGCTGTGGGTGTCGCTACCGGAATCCCCGGAGCGCTTTGCGCCGCATGGCTGGGCGAGCGCTTCGGCAGGCTGGGGCCCCTGGCTTTTGCGGCGATCGGTACGCTGGTGGCGCTTTGGCTGCTGGACAGCCGCATGTCGTTGACGGCTTACGTGACAGCTATGGTGCTCTACAACTTCGCCTGGAATTTTTCGCTCACCTTTCAGTATTCGGCCGTCAACGCGGTGGATGGTACGGGCAGGGGCGTGGCGGCTAGTCCGGCGTTTCACGGCCTGGGGGCCGCCATTGGTCCGGGCATTGCGGCCATGCTGGTGACCGAGTCCAGCCTGGCCGCGGTTAACTGGCTGGCAGGGCTTGCGGTTGTGGTCAGCCTCCTGCTGTTTGTCTCGGCGATCTTATGGGCGGGCCGCGAAGGTATACCGGGGACAGAAGATGGTTGAGAGACTCAAGCCAGGCTCGGCTGATCGCGTTATCAACGCTGAGCTCGGCATCAACTGGTCCAACTGGGATGCGCCGACACACCTGGCCTACAGCCAGCGGGCCATGGCCCGCTTTTGGAACACCGACGTTATCCGGGCCCCCGCTACGCCGATACCGCTGACGTATGCAGCCAGCGGGCTGGACATGGATGCGCTGCGCATTCCTGAGCCGGGTACCGAGAGGCAGCTGAGCGCCAGCCAGCTGCTGGAGCGACGCCTGTTCAACGATGCACTCCTGGTGATGAGTAAAGGGAAGGTGGTGCACGAGTCTTACCGCAACGGCATGCGAGAGACCGACCGGCACGTGAATCACTCCACCACCAAATCACTCACGACGGTGCTGCTGGGGATGGCTATCGATGAAGGGTTGGTGGATCCACAGGAGTCCGTTGCAAAATACCTGAGTGAGCTGGCTGAGCTAAGAGCCTGGCAGCACATCTCGGTCCAGCATGCGATGGATATGCGCACCGGGCTGCGCTACGAGGAACACTACGACGACCCGGACTGCATCTGCTGGAGCTATTTTCGCGCTACGGGGTATTACCCGCCGACGGCCGACACGCCGCCCGGCTATTACGCCTGGATCAAGCAGCATATGAACGACCTGGAGAGTGAGCCGGGTTATCGCTTCAACTACGCCTCACCTATGACCAACGCGCTAGGCCTGATTGCCGAAGCGGTGTACGGGCAGAGTGTTGCTGAACTGCTGGAGAGCCGGGTGTACCAACATATCGGCGCAGAGCAGGACGCCTGGCTCAACCTCGACGCCAGTGGTGTAGCGGTCACCGAGGGCCAGCTCAGCCTCACCCTGCGGGATTTTGCGCGGTGGGCGTCACTGTTTCTGAACGAAGGCAAAAACCTCGAAGGGGCGCCGGTGGTTCCGGCAGCCTATCTAAGGGATATCCTTAGCCCCGGGGCCGAGCTGCGCGAGGCGTGGCAACGCGGCAGTTACTATCCGCTGTTTGCTGAAGGCTACTACCGCAACCAGACCTACGTCATGAATGGTGAGGCAACCCAGCTGGCCATGCTGGGCATTCATGGTCAATTTGCGATGCTGGACGTTGAGCGTGAGCTGCTGATGGTCGGCTACGGCTCCTATCCGGACCAGGTCGGTGAAGTGCTAGTCACGTCCTTGCTAACCCTGTGGACGACCCTGTGTGACGCCTACCCGCCATAATCCGAAGCCAAGTGGTGCGAAAGAGGCGCCACGCTTCGCTCTTGATTCACGCTCTCAGGCATAGTCAGCGCAATCGCCTAGTTGCCACTGATTCTAAGTTTCGCCGACCGAGCGACCTGCCAGATGAAATGACGCCTTCACGTCACACTGGCCGCTATGCCCCTGCCGGGCCGGGTGCCAACAGCTTTTCGGCTCCGTGGGTTCAGCCAGCCCCACGCAATCGCAGCGCTGGATGCCACGAGTCCAAATACCACGACATGCAGCATCGGCAGGTCTGCAAGCCAGTTGGCCACTGGCAAATACGACGCGTGATGCCCGATGACCTGGTAGCTGAGGAACATGGCGATGGTTGTGAGCAATGCCCATACAAACGGGGCAAACGGTTTGGCACGAGCCCGGTCTTTGACAATCAATAGCGCGCAGAAGGCCACTGCGGTGATGAAGGCGGCATTTAGCGCGTCGCCGAATTTTGGCAACGTCTCCAGGCTCCGCACCAGAAAGCCAGGCACGTAGCCGGCAAAAAACCGGCCGAGCGATGGCCCTGCCAGCAGGATTACGGTCGCCAGCATGTAGCGTGCGTGTCGATCCGGGTCACGCCGGTTCCGTAGCGCCAGCGTATAGAGCACAACAAACGCGGCAGAGACCAACAGATCGGCCGCCGACAGCGCGTGACCGAAGAGTTGGTTAAACACCGACTCGGTTCGCAGCATGTGCTGCGTCACCAACAGCCCACCGACCGTGAAAACCGGCACCAGCGCCATGCTCGCCATGCCGGCCCGAACATGCCAGTTCCACTTGCGGTGATGGGCGGTCCAGTTCTGCGTGGCCACGAGGACAATCCACATCGTGGCGGTGATGCCGTGGAGATGGTGCACCCACGGTGCTGTCGGCAGCACCGCAAAGTAGCCTGGCATGAAAGCCAGAAAAGTCATTAACAGGAATGAGAGCACGTACCAATGAGCGTGGGGGAACGGAAGCATGGCGGGTTCCTCTGTGGATTTGGCTGTAGTTCACCTCGGCCAACCGGGGCGCGGCAACGGCGGCGGGCCCGTTGACCGGCCGGTTGCCGCTGTTGGCCGCACTTGGCCGGCATAGCCGCATCCGTTAGCCTTGAGGCGCAGTGGCCTAATCCACTGGAGATTGGATGTCTGAAACCGAATCGACCGGCGATCAAGGTCTTGAGTCACGCCTGATTGGCTGGAAGCGAATCTCGAATTACCTTGGCTGCAGTGAGCGAACCGCCCGACGGTGGGAGCGAGAGGAGCAGCTGCCGGTGCATCGCCAGCAGCATGAGAGGCGCAGCACGGTATTTGCCCTCCCTGCAGAGCTGGATACCTGGGTTGGCTCGCGTGCTGACGTTTCCCCCGCGCCGCCGGCGGAGCTCGCGCCGGGGAGCCAACAAAGCAGCAGGCTTGCCCTGGGTGTCTTCGCATCGGCCGTGCTAGCGGTGGTCGCCATGATCGCTATCTGGCCCCGACCGGCCCTGGTCGGTCCGGATGTCGGGAGAGACCCGATTGCCGTCGATCTTTACAAGCGCGGTAGCGCGCTTTGGCGCCAGCGGGGAGAAGGACCCAATCGGCAGGCCGTCAAGCTGCTCACTCAGGCGGTGGAACGGGATGACACCTACGCGGAAGCATGGTCAGCGCTGGCCACCGCATGGATTACGCTGCCGACCTATTCTGACGAAGTGAGCGCATCCGAGGCGACGGATGAGGCCCTGCTGGCCGCTGATCGGGCGCTACAGCTCGACGCCACCTTGGTTGAGGCACGATCCGTCATGGCCTCGGTCGCGAAGGGGCGGGGTGACTGGCTGTCTTCGGAAAGAATCTATCGCGAAGCGCTCAAGGTTGACCCCGACAACACCAGCCTGCTGTTGTGGTTCGCCGGGCACTACCGCGAGGTCGGATTCATCAATGAGGCGGTGAAACTGACGAACGCGGCTTTGGCGCTGGAACCCAACTCGCCGCCCATCCTCAGCGAAATCGCCATGAACCACTACCAGCTTGGCCACGTCGAGCAGGCGCAGGAGATGCTGGACTACCTGTGGTTCAGCCTCGGTGTTGAGACCCCGATAGTCTGGGTGGGTCGGTGGTTGGTCGTGATGGAAAACGACAACTATGAGGCTGCTCGCGCGTGGATGGAGAAGACGCCTTTCGAGGCGTTCGAGTCAACGCTACTCGCCTATATCGATGTCCGTGAGGCAAAACGTTCGGACAGCGCCTTACTGCCGAGCGAAGTCAATGAGGCCTATAGAAACGGTCTGCCCGGCTGGCTGGCATTTCATATGCTGGACCGCGTCGGCATGATCGACCCGGCGCTCGAAATCCTGGATCAGGAATCGTCAGGCGGTCATTTCGAGACCTCTGTGGTGCTGTTCTTCGAGTATGGCGGAGATACCCGAAAGCGAGCGGAGTTCGCCGACCTCATTGAGAGGCTGGGCTTCTACGACTACTGGCGGGCGCGCGGCGCACCGGACCTGTGCCAACGCGACGCCGACCTCACCTTTTGTCAGCGTTTGTCAGCGCAGTAGGCCAAGGCTTAGGTCGCCCGATAGATTAGGGCGGAGTTGCTCAGGTTTGTCCGCTTGGGGTCAAGAGCCGTCGGCAAGTGCCACCGCTCTTTTGTTTACTGGCTAGGTCAGGTGGAAGGTTTAGTCTAAGTGTGCACCCCGGATAGTGTATGGGAATAACACGAAAGTTTGGGAGTTACCCAACCTGTTTTATCGAGCTTGACCGTTTAGCTTCTCACAAAAAGCAAAAGCGGGTCGTAGTCGTGAGCATCTGCGGCCTGTAGAGCCGCGATGTAGCTTCTGCGAAGCTCGCTGACCTGATACGAGGACGCGCTGCCCCAGGTAAACACGTCAATTCCCAGCTGCCCTCCCAGCAAGTCTGCCATTAACCGAGCATGTCGCCCGTTTCCGTTTGGAAAGGGGTGCACGTATACCAGCAGATGATGTAGGCGAATACATATCTCATCATGGCTGAAGGTTGAGGCGCTTACCCAGTAGCGAACGTTGTCGAATAAGGTCGCCATCTCTTGACCAATTCTATGTGGCGCGATACCGATGTTCTTTTCAGTCTCTCTGAAGGTGCCTGACCAAGCCCAAACCTGACCGAACATGCGCTTATGCAGTTTTATCGCGTAATCCACAGTCAGGAAGTCAGAACTACGTTGGCGAATTGTCCAGGCTACAGCAGAATCTATATTGTCTTGCTCTGCGACATTCAGGTCCGCTCGAGTCGTTACCCATGAAAGGAGTAGACCCGTGCTTTCGTCTGGGTCTAGGGGCGTCGCACCGTCAGGTTCTTCGAAAAGATCCGTCTCTTCCCATTCCACAGATCGCGTTGACCTAATGAGTTGTCGATAAATTCTTGGACTCTGAGTTCCAGGTCGTCATTCGCAACAGCTTGGTCTTCGAGAGCCATGCTGTGTGAGACTCTGGACAAGTGATCAATAGCGATCTTTCTAGCTTGGTCTTCGACCATCTGTTGCAGTTGTTTTTTTGGAACCAATGCGTAGACCAGCACACAGTCAAGCGCGTCCGCCGCTCGCCGCAGAGTCTCCAAGCGTACTTTTTCTGCGGCCTCTGATTTCTCCATATCTTGGACACTTTGCTGAGTTATCCCCATTCGACGGGCGAGCTGGGGACCCGACATACCCAAAGCATCTCGTATGGCCCTAATCCAACCTTTTGGTGGACGTTGAAAACGGTCCACGGGCCGCAGCCAATCAAGGCGCGAATCTAGGGAGTCTCTGGCCCTGTTTCGAAGTTTCATAAGGCTATAGTCTGTAGATTGGAGTTTAAAAAACAGATTATAGCCTGTTAAATAGTTTTATCCAACAGGCCGCAACCTGTTATCGATATCGACTCTTGGCTGTTAAGCCTCGACAAAAGACTCACAAGCTAAATAGCCGCTGATACTTCTACGAACCAGTTGGTCGAAGGTTTGAATCCTTCGGGGCGAGTCAAATGACGATAGAGCCCGATTTCGGGGCCATATTTTAGGTTCGCCCAAGATTCAGTGTTTGCCACCGCCTCAAAAAGCTGTTCAATGATTCGGGCGTTGGGCTAACTCTTGGTTGTAGTCTGCTTCGGATAAGCCATGTTTGGCGCCTTGACCAGCCTTGATGTGCATCCACGAATTGGCCTGCGCCGCGCATATCCAATCCTTGGCATGAACAGTGCCTGTGGAGTCTTCCGTTGTCATTTTTCCAACCATTCCTCCACGTCGCGGCTTTATTCTCAGACTATGTCGACTAAACCCAAGGTCTCTGTCTTATCCCCAATTTTTTTGGTGAGTACACAACAAGACGGAAAGCGGTGATCTGTTATTCCACGGTGACCGACTTGGCAAGGTTCCTCGGCTGGTCGACGTCTGTGCCTCGCAGGACGGCCACGTGATAGGCCAGCAGCTGCAGCGGTACCGTGTGCAGCACCGGCGCCAGGATGCCGGCTTCGGTGGGCAGTGAGATCACCTGGATCTGATCCAGCTCCGGCACGTCCACGCCTTTGTCCGCAAACAGATAGAGCCTGCCGCCTCGTGCCTTCACTTCCTGCAGGTTGGACACCAGCTTCTCCAGCAGGTCGTTGCTCGGCGCGCTGACCACCACCGGGAGGGCCTCGTCCACTAAGGCGAGCGGGCCGTGTTTCAGCTCACCGGCGGCGTAGGCCTCGGCGTGAATGTACGAAATCTCTTTGAGTTTGAGCGCGCCCTCCATCGCGATCGGATAGGCGGTGCCGCGGCCGAGGAACAGCGCGTGGTCGTGCTCAACAAACTGCTCAGCAATCTTCGCGATCTCAGCTTCGGTTTCCAGCACGTCTCGAATCTGGCCGGGTAAATGGGCCAGCTGATCGACATACTCACCCTCTTTGAGCTCGGGGTTGCGGTGTTTGGCCAGGCCAATCGCCAGCAGAAACAGCGCCACCAGCTGCGTGGTGAACGCTTTGGTCGACGCCACGCCGATCTCAGCCCCGGCCCGAGTCATCATCACCAGATCCGACTGGCGGACGATCGAGCTTTCGGGCACGTTGCAGATGCACATGGTTGCCAGGTAGCCGAGCTCCTTGGCTCGGCTGAGTGCCGCCAGGGTGTCGGCGGTTTCGCCAGACTGGGAGATGGTCAGAAAGAGCGTGTTCGGCGGCACGTGGCAGTCGCGGTAGCGAAACTCGCTGGAGATCTCGACGTTGCAGCCGATGTTGGCCATGGCCTCGATCCAATAGCGTGCTACCAGCCCGGCGTGGTAACTGGTCCCGCAGGCGACAATCTGCACGTTCTCGACCTTCGGCAGCACCGTTGCGGCCTCGGGGCCGAAGGTGCTCTCCAGCACCATCGAATCTGCCAGCCGGCCTTCGAGCGTGTTGGCGATCGCGTCCGGCTGCTCGTGAATCTCCTTCTGCATGTAGTGCCGGTAGGTGCCTTTGTCGGCAGCGTCCATCGACAGGGCTGAGGTCTTCAGCTCACGGCTGACCGCCTCACCGTCGCGGTCGACCACCTTGAAGCCGTCGCGGGTCAGCTCGGCAACGTCACCTTCTTCTAAAAAGGCAAAGCGCTGGGTCACCGGAAGTAGGGCACCGGCGTCCGAGGCGAGAAACGTCTCGCCGAGACCTACGCCGATCACCATGGGTGACCCCAGGCGAGCGCCGACCAGCACGTTCGGGTTCTCCGAATCCACCACCGCCAGGGCGTAGGCGCCTTTGAGGACGGTCACCGCGTCCCGCACGGCGGACAGCAGGTCTGGTGCCCCTTTCTCCAGCCGGTCGCGAATCAGGTGAGCCGCGACTTCGCTGTCGGTTTCCGATTCGAATTCAACGCCGGCGGCTTCGAGCTCTTTCCGCAGCTCCAGATGGTTCTCGATGATGCCGTTGTGGACCACGGCAATCCGGGGTGAAGAAAAGTGGGGGTGTGCGTTGCTTTCTGAGGGTGAGCCGTGTGTGGCCCAACGAGTGTGAGCCAGGCCGATCGTACCCTGCGGCGGTTCGTTTTCCAGGATTTCGGCTAACGCCGCCACCTTGCCAACCGCCCGGCGGCGTTCCAGCGAGCCGTCAGCTTCGATGATCGCAATGCCGGCGGAGTCGTAGCCCCGATACTCCAGCAGCTTGAGCCCTTCCATGAGGATCAGCTTGACGTCCCGCTGGGCAATAGCGCCCACAATTCCGCACATGGTGTTTCCTAGTCGTAAACCGGCAGGAATTGAGCTTAATCGGCCCGAAGGGTCCGGTCACCCCCAAACGCCAGCGGTAGGAAAAATTTACATTTGCCTCTAAGCGGGCTCCCGGCGACCAAATAGTCACCTAGTGACTTGCTTCCCGGATTTCGTCGCTGGTGGACGCCGAGTCGCTCTGGCGTCGATGCACTGGACTTGCCCTCTCCATGCCGGGAATTTATGGCTTGCGGCTCATCGATTTTTGCCACTTTGATCAGGTTTCCCGACACATGTCATCGGGTTTTCCTTAGCCGCTCGAACACGCTAGAAATACGCAGTAACCGCTTGTAGCATAGGCGGGTTTCCCCATTTAGGTATCCCGATGACCGACCCCGTGGTTCCCTCTTTGAACAACCCGTTTTTGCCACCCGATGCCGGTCCCGAAGAGTCGCTGACTCAATACGAAGAAATGCTCGCTGAAGCGCGCATGCTTCGGGAACGCCCGAGGATTGCGGGCGGTCTTCGCAACATCACGCGCCAGCACCTGAAAAACCGCATGACCGTGTGGGAGCGGATGAAGGTCTTGAGCGACAAAGAGCCCACCGTGCTGTTTCAAAACTGGGGGCCCAACCTTGATGGGGCTTCGCTGGTCACCGCGATCCTGAATGTCGACGGCCGCGACGTGGCGCTCTACGCGCACGACTTTACGGTGCGCGCCGGATCCATGGACGCCACCAACGGCCGCAAGCTTGCGCGGCTCTACGAGCTGGCCGCGAAGCGCGGCATACCTCTGGTGGGGCTGAACGATAGCGCGGGTGCTTACGTACCGGCCGGCGTCGGCGGCTTGGACGGTTACGCCGAGGCGTTTACCGCGCTGCGCAAAATCAGCGGCGTGGTCCCCAGCATCATGTGTATGTTTGGCTTCAACGCCGGTGGCGGTTCCTACCTGCCGCGGCAGGGGAGTTTTGTCATCCAGCCCAACGACTCGTTTTTTGGACTGACCGGTGTCGGCGTGGTCCGCGAGGTGCTGGGTGAGGACGTGACGCCCGACGAGCTCGGCGGCCCGGGCGTACACGGCGCCTCCGGTGTCGCGGACCTGACCACCCCCGACGAAGTGGGCGCACTAAAGACCGTCCGGCGTCTGCTGTCGTACCTTCCGGGCAACAACCACGAGTCGCCCCCGTTTCGCCCAAGCTCCGATCCGCTCGACCGGGAAACGCCGGAGATCGACGTGCTGTTTCATCGCACCTTTGCCCAGCCGGCGGGGTTCAACACACCGTTCGATATCCGCATCATCATCCAGCAGATTTGTGACCACGGAGACTACTTCGAGCTGCAGCCCGATCGGGCTGGCAACATGACCACGGCGCTCGGCCGCATCGGCGGTCATGTGGTGGGCTTTGTGGCCAACAACAGCGCCGTCTCAACGGGCTTTATCGACGTCGACTCAGCGCTCAAGAGCGCGCGCTTCATTCGCTTCTGCAACCTCTACAACATTCCGGTGATCTTTATGGAAGACACCCCCGGCTTCCTGCCGGGAACCGAGCAGGAGCAGCGGGGTGTCGTGCAGGCAGGCCGGGCGATGCTGGATGCGATTGTCGATCTGCGCACCCCGCGAATTCTGTTGCTGGTCCGCAACGCTTACGGCGGTGCTTACGCCTCCTTCAACAACTACCCCACCGGGGCGGACTACGTTTTCGCCCTGCCGTCCACTCGTGTGGCGGTGATGGGTCCTGCCGGCCGTGAGTTTGTCTACAAAAAAGAGCTGCAGTCACTGCGTGCTGAGCGAAAGCAGCGCGTGGCTGAGCTGGCGGCCAAGCTGCGAGAGTCGGGCAGCACGCCGGAGGCGGCGACCGCTGAGGCCACCCGCGAGGCAGATGCCTGGTTCGCCGGCAAAGACGCTGAGCTCGTAGCACGCTACGAAAAGGCGCTGATGAATCCGAAAGAGGGGCTGAGCCTCGGCTCCATCTCGCAGATTGTCATGCCGTCCGAGCTACGGAAGCTCCTGGGCACCACCATCGATTTCTGTTTGCGTCACTACGAGCCCAGTCCGCTGACGGGCGTCCAGCGGGAGTTCCACTGATGGCCGGCATCTATACCCAAAACCCGCAGGTCTTCGAAGACCGTCGCCGCAGCCGGGGCGGCTCCGACTGGGAGCGCAGCTTTGCCTGTGAACATTTGAGGCCACTGATCATCTGCCGCGGCCCGGTGCGCAAGGAGGCGATGGACGTCTTTTCCCAGATGGGCATCGAGCACTTCGGCATTCTGCTCTCGGAAAAAGATTCAATCGCCTTTCCCCGAGCGCTTGCGCCGGAGCTGCGGGAGCTCAAGGACCAGTCGCGCATCCACCGGCTGCCCGACTACAGCGGCGTGGATCAAGCCGAGCGGGAGCATCGCATCGCGCAAATCATCGGCATCGCAAAGGCAAACGGCTACAACTCGGTGTTCGCCGGCTACGGCTTCATGGCCGAAGAGGAAATTCTGGTGCGATCACTGGAGGAGGCCGGACTCAACTTTATCGGCCCCTGCAGCCGCACCGTGCGCGATGCCGGGCGCAAAGACGTGGCCAAACGAACCGCGCTGGCCTGCGACATCAGCGTAACGCCTGGCGTGGATAACGTCAGCGCCCTGGCGCTGCTGCGCAAACATTCAACGGTCGACGCGCTCACGGCGCTGGCCCAGGAGCAAGGTCTTGAGCTGCCGGCCGATCTACCCGACACCCCCGAGCTGCTGGCGGAAGACGTGCTGGATGCTAGCTACCGCGCTGCGGTGGAGGTCATCACCGTCGACGAGCTCTGCGATGAGATTCGCCGGCAGGTGGCCAACCTGTTTGAGAAGTATCCCGATCGTCGCTTACGGCTCAAGGCCATTGGTGGCGGTGGGGGAAAAGGCCAGCGGCTCCTTGAGTCGCCGAGCAGCCTCAGTGCCGACAGCCCTGAGGCCTGTATCGCCAAAGCCGCCGCCCAGGCTCCGGAGAAGGCTCGAGAGATCTTTTCTGAGGTGAAGGCCACCGGGCCCGGCGATAACAAAAACCTGTTGATCGAGCTCAACATCGACAGCAACCGGCACCAGGAGGTGCAGCTGCTCGGCAATGGCGACTGGTGTATCGCGCTCGGTTCGCGCGACTGTTCGCTCCAGATGCATGAGCAGAAGCTGCTGGAAATCTCGGTGACCGAGCCGTCGATCGAACGGGCCATCGAAGCCTCCCGGTCGGCCGGCAACGAGATACGTGCTCAGGCGCTGCAGGATGAGCTGGACATTCTCAATCGCATGCAGGCCGAGGCGGAGCGTTTCGGCGCAGCGACGGGGCTGGACTCGGTGTCCACCTGGGAATGTATCGTCGACGGCAACAACCACTACTTCATGGAGATGAATACCCGCATCCAGGTGGAGCACCGCGTGACGGAGCTGTGCTACGCGCTGGAGTTCGAGAACCCGGAGTTTCCCGGCGAGGCGTTTCAGGTCAACTCGCTGATCGAGGCGATGGCGATACTCGCGGCACACGGTCCGCGGCTGCCAAGGCCGAAGCGAGTCGTGCGAAACATGGACTCCATCGAGATGCGCCTCAACGCCACCAATGACGCCCTGGCGCCGCACGCGGGTGGCCTGATTCAGTCGTGGTCGCCATGTTTGCCAAATGAGATTCGCGACGACCAGGGAATCAGCGTACCCAATCCCGATACGGGCCTGTTTATGCCGTACTACCTGGCTGGCGCGTACGACAGCAACCTCGCGCTTCTGCTGACGGTTGGGGAGTCACGGCGCGAAACGTGTGAAGGGCTGGGCGACGTGATGCGCCGGGCCAAGCTTCGCGGTCGCGACCTTGAGACCAACCTCGAGTTTCACTACGGCCTGCTGCACTGGTTGCTGGCCAACGACGTCCGCGCGAAGGTTGGAACCCGCTTTGTGCCGCCTTACCTGGTTGCGGTGGCGGACCTGGCCACCAGCGCTGAGGGGCTGGACCTTGCCGGCGTCTATTCGGCGGTGGTTTCCCAGGAGCTGCAGAGCATTGGCGCGGAGCATCGGGCAGCGGTACAGGCGATCGCGGAGCAGAAACGCACTCTGCTGCTGCGGCCTCTGCGGCGGCTTTTTGATCATCCGCACGTGCTGTCGGGCTGGCTGAGCGCTTCAAGCGGCTGGGGAAGCTGGGATGACGAGCATTGGCGCTGGTCCGTCAACCCGCTGGAGGTGCTGGATCGCCTGTATTCGTTCCTGTCGATGGATGCGCAGCCAGATCAACCGCCGGCTTACGTCATCTGGGACCACGATCAGGCGCTGCTGCAGCAGGCGATGGCGTTCTACGAGCAGCTCCAGCAGCAGCTCGGTGCTCAAGACTACGCTTCAGCCGAAGCCGCGCTGGCGGCAGCGTCGGAAGATGCGGGCGATGGTCCGTCGGCTGCAGCGCTCAAAGCCAGTCACGCCGGGTTCCAGCTTGGCAACGCAATCCTGGCGCTGCCTCAGCTGCTGGCTCAGGAAAGCGGTTTCTACGATCTGAAGGTCAACGAAGATCTCACCGTCGAAATCCCTGACCGGCTGCAGGGCAAAGAAACGCAGGATGCCGCCCGCCTGGTGCTGGCGCCGCCGCCGCGCGCCACCGGCAACCAGATCCTCGCGGAAGCCGGCGGGATGTACTACGCCCGCCAGGCGCCGGACCTGCCGCCGTTTATTGAGGTGGGCGACCACTTCGAGGCGGGCGATCCGCTCTACGTGATTGAGGTGATGAAAATGTTCAACGTGGTGCGGGCGCGCTTTGCCGGCACCATCACCCGTCTACTGATTGCGGACGACGGCGTGGTGGTGAAAAAAGGTCAGCCGGTATTCGACATCGAGCCAGACGCCACTGACGGTGACGGTGAGAGTGAAGATGACGCTGCCCGCTCGCAGCGTTTGCGGGAGCTTTCTGCACGCCTAACCTGACGTATTGCTGTCCGATGCGGGCGACGTGTGAAGGAATGTCACAGAAACGGTTTCTGGGACTTTTTTCGGTGACAATGTCGGCATACGTTGATCGCCGGTGGGGGCCGGTGATGCGAAGCAAAGGACATCAATATGCAGAAGACGAGCCGTCGGGCTTTACTGAAAAAGGCGGGCTATGTCGCACCAGCCGTTCTCACGCTCACCGCAACGCCCGCCATGGCGCAGTCCGGCTCGTCCGGGCGGCGTATGCACCGAGAGCGACGCCGCGACAGGCCGGTTCGTCGGCGCCCACAGGGCTAGCGACCACGCGGACTCGACCCCGCCGAGCCTGAGGCTCGGCGTTGTTACCGTGACGGTTCCCGGGTGAGCCACGTCCAGGTCGCAAGGCGATCGTCGAGGTGAAAAGCCTGCACGGTCATGGCGCTGATCGCCGTCTCGGCCGCAAGCTCATCATTCAGCACAACTTCCAGCTGCTCGCGATTCCCGGGTAGCACCGACACCTCTTTGTAGCCCACAAACCGTTTCACCAGCGGAAACAGGCATTTGTAGATACTCTCTTTGGCGCTGAACATCAGCACGGCAAGCGTAGGGTCATCGCTGGCGTTGAGCACGCCCAGCTCATCGTCATTAAACAACAGGCGCCAGGTGTTGGGTTTGAGCCGCGTGCTGCACTCCACGTCCAGCCCGAGTCCCAGCCACTGCGCCTGTGGCGCCAGCCAGGCTAAGGCGCTGACGTTGTCGTGCGTGATGGTGCCGACGAGGCCACCCGGCCAGCAGGGTTCGCGCTGGGAGCCGACCGGTAGCGAAGACAGTTCAATGCCCAACGCGGCGGCACCCGCTTTGGCAGCCACGCGGCCGGCGGCAAACTCCCGCCGGCGCTTGTCCACCGCTCGGCTCAGCGGCTGGCGTTCTTCTCCGGTGAGGTCAGACCAGTGGTGGTCGGAGAACTGGCACCAGGCGGCCTTGGAGCCCGGGGCTGAGGCTTCCAGCGCTTGGATCAGGCTCAGCTCAAACTGATGCGGCTTGCTCGTGCTCATCGTAGGCGGGCAGGGTGTTGCAGTCGGCAAGGTTGGGCGCGCTGCGGTCTTTGTCCGACAGCAGCGGCTGGTCGACCGGCCAGCTGATGCCGATGTCCGGGTCGTCCCAGGCCAGTGAGCGATCGTTGGCCGGTTCATAAACGCGCGTGCACTGATAGCTGAAGATAGCGAACTCCGACAGCACGCAGAAACCGTGCGCAAACCCTTCCGGCACATAGAGCTGGCGATGGTTGTCGCCGGAGAGGTGATAACCCTCCCACTGGCCAAACGTCGGAGAGCCCCGCCGGATGTCGACCGCAACGTCAAAGACTTCACCGCTGAGCACGTGCACGAGCTTTCCCTGCGGGTTGGGCTCCTGAAAGTGAAGCCCGCGCAGGACCCCTTGAGCGGACTTGGACAGGTTGTTCTGCCGGAACATCGTCGGCAGCCCCACCTCGCTATAGCGTGCGTGGTTCCAGGTTTCCATAAAGAAGCCGCGATCGTCGCCGTGAAGCACCGGCTCAAACAGCATCACGCCGGGAATCTGGGTAGGGAGCACCTTCATATCGGATGGGCGCCGTCAGCGGCCAGCTTCAGCAGGTATTGGCCATAGCCGTTTTTGCTTAAGGGGGTGGCAAGCCGCTCAAGCTGCTGCGCGGAAATCCAGCCTTTGGAGAAAGCGATCTCCTCCGGACAGCAGATACGCAGCCCCTGACGCTGCTCCAGCGTCTCGATGTAGGTGCTGGCCTGCACCAGCGACTCGTGCGTGCCGGTATCCAGCCAGGCGTAGCCTCGTCCCATCCGCTCCAGGTGAAGCTCATCCTGCTCGAGGTAGCGTCGGTTCAGATCGGTGATCTCCAGCTCGCCGCGAGGGGACGGCTCGAGCTCCGCGGCAAACGCGGGTGCGCGGCCGTCGTAGAAATACAGGCCCGTCACCGCGTAGTTGGAGCGCGGTTTTTCCGGCTTTTCTTCAATGCTGATGACCTTGCCGCTGGCGTCCATCTCCGCCACGCCGTAGCGCTCCGGGTCCCGCACCCAGTAGCCGAACACGGTGGCGCCCGACTGGCGCTCGTCAGCGCTCTTGAGCATCGGCACCAGGCCGTGGCCATAGAAGATGTTGTCACCCAGCACCAGGCAGGAGTCTTTGCCGTCCACGAAATCAGCGCCGATCAGGTAGGCCTGGGCGAGCCCGCCCGGGTCGGGCTGCACAGCGTAGCTGATGGACATGCCCCAGCCGGCGCCGTCACCCAGGAGCTCCTGAAACTGCGCCTGGTCGTGCGGTGTGGTGATGATGAGCACCTCCCGGATGTCGGCCAGCATCAGGGTGCTCAGTGGGTAGTAAATCATCGGCTTGTCGTAGATCGGCAGCAGCTGCTTGCTCACGACTCGCGTGACCGGGTAAAGGCGCGTTCCGCTGCCGCCGGCGAGAATGATGCCGCGTCGACTCACGATGCCGCTCCTCCGCCCTGGAGTCCGAGCCGCTGACCCTGATAGCTGCCGTCCTGGATGTGGTTCACCCACGGCTCGTTGTCCAGGTACCAGGCCACGGTGTCGCGGATGCCGTCCGCGAAACTAAGGGCCGGGGCCCAGCCCAGCTCGTTTTGCAGCTTGCTGGCGTCGATGGCGTAGCGTCTATCGTGGCCCGGTCGGTCTTTGACGAACGTGATCTGGTCGCGGTACTGGCCGCTCTCCAGCGGCCGGCGACGGTCCAGCTCCGCGCAGATGGTTTCCACCACGTCGAGGTTGGCCATCTCGGCGTCGCCGCCCACGTTGTACACCTCGCCCGGCGTACCTCTTTCCAGCACGGCCGTGATGGCGGCGCAGTGGTCTGAGACGTGCAGCCAGTCGCGCACGTTTTGCCCATCGCCGTAGATCGGCAGCGGCTCGCCGGCCAGCGCCTTGTTGATGATCAGCGGGATGAGCTTCTCCGGGAACTGGTACGGACCGTAGTTGTTCGAGCAGTTGGTGGTGAGCACCGGCAGCCCGTAGGTGTGGTGAAACGCGCGCACCAGGTGGTCTGATGCGGCTTTGGAGGCCGAGTAGGGTGAGTTGGGGGCGTAGGGCGTGGTTTCGGTGAATTTGCCAGTCTCTCCGAGCGAGCCGTAGACCTCATCGGTAGATACGTGCAGGAAGCGAAACGCCTGCTGCTGCGTCTCGGCGAGCCCCTGCCAGTACTTCAGGCAGCACTCCAGCAGCGACAGCGTGCCCACCACGTTGGTCTGGACAAAGGCTGCCGGCCCGTCGATGGAGCGGTCCACGTGGCTCTCCGCGGCGAAGTTGATGACCGCCGTCGGCTGGTGCCCGCTCAGCAGGCCGGCCACCAGCTCCGCGTGACCGATGTCGCCATGCACAAACTGATGGCCTTCCTGACCCATCACCGAGTTCAGCGTCTCCAGATTGCCGGCGTAGGTGAGGGCGTCGAGGTTAACCACGGTCGCGCGACCGCTTTTCACGGCGTCCAGCACAAAATTACCGCCGATGAATCCGGCGCCGCCGGTCACCAGCCACACGGGCTTACTCATGTTCGGGGTTTCTCATTTCTTGGCAGTTCTTGGGTCTGGATGCTGCCGGGCTTGACGCGCCTTAGAACGGAATGTCGTCGTCGAAGTCGTCCGGCGGCGGGCCGGCCGGAGCCTGCGCCTGGCCACCCGCGGGCGCCGGGCTGCGCTGCTGCTGCGGCCGACCGCCACCGCCTTCAAACGGCGCGCTGCCGCCGCCGCCGCGGCTGTCCAGCATCTGCATTTCGTCAGCGATGATCTCGGTGGTCCAGCGGTCCTGACCCTGCTTGTCCTGCCACTTGCGCGTCTGCAGCCGGCCTTCGAGGTAGACCTTGGAGCCTTTGCGCAGGTACTCAGCGGCGATTTCGCCGAGCCGGCCGAACAGCACCACGCGGTGCCACTCGGTCTCTTCGCGCATTTCGTTGCTCTGCTTGTCGCGCCAGCTCCGGGAGGTAGCCACGCTCAGGTTGCTCACCGCCGCGCCGCTGGCCGTGTAGCGGGTATCGGGATCGTTGCCCAGATTTCCGACCAAAATCACTTTATTGATGCCGCGGGCCATGGTTTCCTCCTGTGCGCGTGGGGCTGAAAGCAGGCGGCAGAGTCTACCAGAAAGGTGTTTGTGAGCTGTAGGCGCGGGGCCTGGATCTATGTGAGTCAGGTGCGCATTTAGCTTATAATGCTGGGGCTAACTACGAGTTTTTCTGTGTCCGCAACCGTAAACGATCTCAAGACGCCCGCTTCGGGCGACTTTTTTGCCAGCGTTACAGACCTGGTGCGCGAAGACATGGCGTCGGTGGATCGGTGTATCCGCAGCGGCCTGTACTCCGACGTCCCGCTGATCAACCAGATCTCCGACTACATCGTCGGGGGTGGGGGCAAGCGTCTGCGCCCGGCGCTGCACCTGCTGTGCGCCCAGGCCGTGGGGTATCGCGGCGAGCACCACATCAAGCTGGCCGCCATTATCGAATTCATCCACACCGCCACCCTGCTGCATGACGACGTGGTGGACGAGTCGGAGCTGCGGCGCGGCAAAGACACCGCTAACGCGGTTTGGGGCAACGCCGCCAGCGTGCTGGTGGGCGACTTTCTCTACTCGCGCGCGTTTCAGATGATGGTGGAAGTGGATCAGATGCCGGTGATGCAGATCCTGTCTGACACCACCAACACCATCGCCGAAGGCGAGGTGATGCAGCTCCTCAACCAGGGCAACCCAGACACTGACGAAGCGCGCTACCTGGCGGTCATTCGCTGCAAAACGGCCAAACTTTTTGAGGCCGCGGCGGAGCTCGCCGGCGTGATCGGCGGGGTTTCTGAGCCGGTGCAGCGGGGCCTGGCTAACTACGGTATGCACCTGGGCCTGGCTTTTCAGCTGGCTGACGACATGCTGGACTACGCGGGCGACACCCGGGAGCTGGGCAAGAACCTGGGTGACGATCTGGCGGAAGGCAAACCCACGTTGCCGCTGATCCACGTCCTGCGCGAAGGCAACGAGCAGCAGAGAACGCTAGTGCGCAACGCCATCGAACACGACGGTCTGCAGGATCTGAACCTCGTGATCCAGGCGATCAAAGACACCCAGGCCCTGGACTACACCCGCGATCGAGCGCTGGCCGAGGCCCAGATGGCGCGCGCCTCGCTAGACTGTCTGGCGCCGGGGCCGGCCAAAGACGGCCTGATTACGCTCACTGAACTGGCGGTTTCGCGCCGCAGCTGAATCTAAAAGGCCAAGACTGACCCGCCCGAGAAAGGGGTCTGAAAAAGGGGTCAGGTTAAATTTCGGCCGAGGGCCGAAATTTAACCTGACCCCTTTTTCCTTTTTCCCTTATTTCGGGTTGAGACTGGAGAGTCCCTGTGACCGAAATTCGAAACATTGCCATCATCGCTCACGTCGATCACGGCAAAACCACGCTGGTGGACCAGCTCCTGCAGCAGTCCGGCACGCTGGACGCCCGGGCTGAATTGCCTGAACGCGCCATGGACTCCAACGACCTGGAGCGCGAGCGAGGCATTACGATCCTGTCCAAGAACACCGCGGTGACCTGGGGCGACTATCGGATCAACATCGTCGACACCCCGGGCCACGCCGACTTTGGCGGTGAGGTAGAGCGTGTGCTGTCGATGGTGGACTCGGTGCTGCTGCTGGTGGACGCGGTGGAAGGCCCGATGCCTCAAACGCGGTTTGTAACTCGCAAAGCGTTCGATCTGGGCCTGAAGCCCATTGTGGTCATCAACAAGATGGACCGTGACGGGGCCCGGCCCAGCTGGGTGCTGGATCAGACGTTTGACCTCTTCGACCGTCTCGGCGCCACCGAGGAGCAGCTCGACTTCACCACCATTTACGCCTCCGCGGTGCAGGGTAAAGCGGGCCTTGAGCCCGACGCGCTGGACGACAGCCTGGACCCCCTGTTTCAGGTGATCACCGGCGAGGTGCCGGCGCCCGAGGTGGACCCGGACGCCCCGTTTCAGATGCAGATCATCACGCTCGACTACTCATCCTATGTCGGCGTCATCGGCATCGGGCGGATCTCCCGCGGCCAGGTGAAGACCAACACGCCGGTGACCGTGGTGGCAGCTGACGGCTCGCAGCGCAGCGCGCGCGTGCTCCAGGTGCTGGGCATGACGGGGCTTGAGCGGTTTGAGGTGCCGAGCGCCAGCGCCGGCGACATCATTGCGGTATCGGGCGTGGAGGGCTTAGGGATTTCCGACACGCTGTGCGACCGTCAGCAGCCAGAGGGTCTGCCGCAGCTGACCGTCGACGAACCCACCATCAGCATGTCGTTCCGGGTGAACTCCTCACCGTTTGCAGGACGTGATGGGAAGTACTTAACGTCGCGGCAAATCCGCGAGCGACTCATGCGGGAGGCCAGCCACAACGTGGCGCTGCGGGTCGAGGATACGGCAGACCCGG
Source organism: Pseudomonadota bacterium (assembly GCA_039033415.1). NCBI lineage: Bacteria > Pseudomonadati > Pseudomonadota > Pseudomonadota bacterium. The sequence goes on from JBCCCR010000022.1 coordinate 39,319, forward strand.
ACGTCTTCCAGGTCTCCGGCCGCGGCGAGCTGCACCTGGCCGTGCTGATTGAGACGATGCGCCGGGAAAAGTATGAGCTCGCGATCTCACGACCCAGGGTGGTGCTGAAGGAAGTTGACGGCGTGTTGTGTGAGCCTTATGAAGAGCTGGTGTGTGACCTTGACGAGGCCGGTCAGGGGGCCGTGATGCAGCGCCTCGGGGAACGCCGCGGCGAGCTGCGCAACATCAGCGCGGAAGGGGACGGCCGGGTCCGGCTCGAATACGCCATCCCCTCACGCGGGCTGATCGGCTTTCAGTCGGAGTTCCGCACGCTCACGGCCGGCGAAGGTCTGATGCACCACCGCTTCGAAGACTTTCGTCCGCGCATCGACGAGCGTATCGCGCCCCGCAAGAATGGCGTGTTGATTTCTAACGGCACCGGCAAAGCGCTGGCCTATGCGCTGTTCAATCTTCAGGAGCGGGGCCGGATGATGATCGACGCCGGCGACGAGGTGTATGGCGGGCAGGTGATCGGTCAAAACTCGCGCAGCAACGACCTGACGGTGAATCCGCTCAAAGGTAAGCAGCTCAGCAATGTGCGCGCGGCCGGCAAAGATGATGCGCTGCTGCTCACCCCGCCGATCAAAATGTCGCTGGAGCAGTCGATGGAATTTATCGAAGACGACGAGCTGGTGGAGGTCACGCCAACCGCGCTGCGGGTGCGTAAGGCGCTGCTCAGCGAGTCGGACCGCAAGCGGGCGGGGCGTGAGTCAAAGAGCGACGCCTGAACCAGGCATGCAACCGTAGCTTAGGCTGAGCCGGCTAGCCGGCTTCGCACTCCGTGCCACCAGCGCCGCACGGGTGAGCGGGCCCGCGACAAGCGCCGCTGCAGCGGCTCGATCCGCTGCAGGCTCTCGAAGATCCCGCTGGCGAGCAGTTCGTCGAACGCCCCAAACTGCGACCAGTGCAGGGCCTTCACCTCGGGATAGAACACAAAGTCAGCCGCGCTCGCCTGCAGGTGGGCTAGCGTTATCTGGGTCAGGTGCTCTGCGCGCATCATTAAGGAATACACGCTGAGCTGCTCAAGCTTAGGCAGTCGTCGCTGATTCACCTCGCTGGCGATCACAAAATCCACCTTCGACCGCAGGGGCTCCACCGGCACGGGGAGAAACACGCCGCCGTCAGCCAGCACGCTGGCGTCATTGATCTCCGCCTCCAGCACCCCCGGGATGCTGGCGCTGTTGCACAGCGCGTTGATCAGGTCACCTTCTTCGTACACCACCGCCTCGCCGGCGTTGAGGTCAGCCGCACAAACCATGAGCGGGATCTTAAGTTCGGCAAACGTTCGCGCCGGCACCAAAAACTCAAGCGCCTCGCGGAGCAGCCCGCGCGGGATGATGTACTGACGCAGTAGCGACAGGTTCACCACCATGTGGTCTTTGAGGCGGCGGGAAAACACGCCACCGTCCGAATCGCGCTCGTAGCGCTGCGCCAGCCGCTGCGTGCCGAGGCGGAGAAACGCTTCGCTTTGAAGAAACTGGCGGAAATGAGACTCAATCCAAAGTGGGTCTGGCCGGGACGCGTACATGGCCGCAATGATGGCGCCCGCGGAGGTCCCCGCCAGCCGGTCTACCGTCACACCGTGTTCATGAAGGGTCTTTAATACTCCGATGTGTGCAATGCCTCGGGCACCACCGCCGGCCAGCGCCAGTCCCGTGAGGATTCTCGCCATGCCGACGCTCCTTCCTGGATGCGGTGAGTGTGCCCTGATGACCAGGCGATTGCACTTATCGACAACCCCTTAAGTGCAACTGATCCAGGGATTAAGTTGTCTACACTGGGGACGGCGCCTGACTCTCCCGCGTTCGGGCTGAGCGACGCCACAGGAAAAACGGCCTAAATCCAGAGGTTCGGCAGGTTTTCTCAACCTCCTGCGCCTTGCCTGGCCCACGGACTCGTTCTACTCTTTGCTTATGACACCAGTGTCCACGCGTCATTCTTTATGCTTCAGTCTGCTGCTTGCGGTCGCGCTGAGCGGCGCAACCCCGTTTGCCGGCGCCCAAACTTTGCCCGAAACTGAGGCGGCTACCGCCCCGCAGGACGCTCAGTCCAGCGCTGAAGCATCCAACCTTCCGGCCGCTGCTGCGGACGACGTCACGCCCTCACCGGGCGTTGTAGAAGCTGAGCTCGACGACGAAGAGCAGGCGATGTACGACGAGCTGACCGGGACGGACTCATCCAAGCGGGAGTCGAAGTTCGGCCAAATCGGCGACCTGCGTGTCGACCGTTACGAGGCTCGCCAGGTATTCATCAACTACATGCGGTCTGAGGAGTATCCGCAGGCGATTGACGCCGCGGCGACCGGGCTTGAGCTGACCCGCACCGAGCTCGGTGAAGGTCATCTCGAAACCGTGCCCTATATCAATGATCTCGGCAACGCGCTCCTGCGCAACGGTCAGCCTGGCGAGGCGCGCATCCAGTTTGAAAAGAGCGTCAACCTCCTGCGCGAAAAGGCGGGCATCTTCAGCACCGAGCTGGTGGAGCCTCTGATCGGCATGGGCCTGGCGTTCCAGGATATGTCTGAGCACGACCAGGCGATCGATACCTTCAACTACGCGCAGCACGTGACCCACCGGGATCAGGGTGTCTACAACCTCGATCAGATTCGCATTATTGAAGCCACCGCCAGCAGCTTTGCGGCACAGGAGCAGTGGCTGCAGGCGGAAAACCTGCACCTCCTGGCCTACAAGCTCTACAAGCGCAACTACGGCGTCGACAGCGAGGACGCGCTGCCGGGCCTTTACCGACTCGCCCGCTGGTATCAGCAGGTACAGGACTATCGCCAGGCGCGGGTGGTATACCGCAAAGCGATGGCCAGCATCGCCGAGATTCACGGCGAGCGTTCGCCCAAGCTGATTCCGCCGTTGAAAGGTATTGCCGGGGCTTATCTCGAAGAGAACGGTCCGGACGCGATCAAAGGGCTCCGCGCCTCCGAAGACATTCTGGACATCATGAACGACAACCCCCAGGAGTTCAGCATGGAGCAGCGCATCCTGGCGCACCTGGAGATGGGTGACTGGTTTGTGCAGTTCAATCGGTCCGATGACGCCTGGGGGCAATATCGGGCCGGCTGGGAGCTGGCCCAGACCGATGGGGAAAGCGGCCGCGACTGGTCGCAGTATTTCGACCGGCCGCACCTGATCTACCCCGGCGCCCGGCTGGGTCTTGAGGTGATTGGCTACGGCCGGGTCGGCGATGAGGTTTACTACGACTTCCAGTTTACGATCGCCCGCAGCGGCCGACCCGAAGATATCGAAATTATCGGCACCAACCTTCACGGACAGACCCGATCGGTCGCGCTGCAGGCGTTTCGCTTTGCGCGGTTCCGGCCCCGCATCGTTGATGGTGCGACGGTGGCCACGCCGGGCTACAAGGTCCGCCGGGTTTATCCCACCGACGCGCCCCCCGGCTACGGCACGGCGGACGTTGGGCAGCGTGGCTAGACCACACCTCGTCAATTGCGCCGCGGATCTCATGACGATCCGTCAGGCATAAAAAAAGCGGCTTACTCGAGCCGCTTTTTTTTTCGGGGAATCGGTTCCGACACCGCCCTGAAGCGTTAAGACATTAACCTGCCAGAATGTCACCGAGCTGCTGGCCAAGACTCTTGCACGACGCGTTCTTGGTCCGGGCAATCAGCGGCAGCGGCACACCCAAAGCGGGCACCACCGACGTGCCGGTGGCCTCCGTGCTGATGATGCCCATGGGCTCGCCGGCCTGGATATCCCAGATGGACGCTTCATAGTTGGAGTTGTTGTCCCAGCTCAAGACCCCGAGACAGCCACCGCCGGCCGGGCTGAGCGTACAGGTCATCACCCCCTGCTTGTTGCGGGCCTCCGACTCGCCGTGGATCCACACCAGGTAGCGGACGTTGAGGTCTTCCACTCGCTTGGCGATGACCGGCTCTTCGAGCAGCACGTTCACCAGCTCCGCCCGGGTGGGCGCCAGCCGCGGCTCAAACCAGGGAAACATCTCGTCTTTGAAGCGGTTCTCGCTGATGATATTGACGTCACCGGCCCGGGATCGGAGCTGGCCGAAGAGGCACTCGGAGAAGCTGTCTTCGGTCTCGATCACAGCGTCCTGGCGATTGGTGAGGATCACCACCGACTCGTCGCCGCTCATATCCAGATCGGTTTGCATAAACTCTTCCACGCGCGCCGTGACGCAACCCGACAGCGCGACCGTCAGCGCGGCCGTGACACCCAGTCGAAAACCTGGATTCATGGTGAACTTACCTCGTTTGGTGGCAGCGGCGTGCGCCACTGCTGCTTTTCAACAACGCCTTTGAACTGGCTGACCATGGCGGCGGCGGCATCGCGCAGTGCGAGCGTCGTCGCCTCGCCGAGTGACTGGTTGCCGTTAACAAACCGCTTGCGGTCTTTGCCGTAGGCGACAAATGGCCAGTACCCCACAATGGTGCCCTGGTCGGAATAGAGCCGGATCTGATACTTCATCGAGACGGCGTAAAAGTTGGTGGCGGTCTCAGCGGGCGACAGAAACGCATATTCTTCGAGGACCGGTTCGAGCACAAGGTCGACGCCATAGCTGGAGTTGTCCTGATCTGGGCTGGGTACCGCGATGGTCTGCTCGAACAGCGCGCCGAAGATTTTGTCGTACACCGCCTGCTGTTTGGTGCCCAGCTCGAAGGTCAGCTTGCCTTCCTCTTCGGTGTAAACGTACTGGCTGAACTGCGGGCTGTAATAGATGCCGGCGCTGAAGGGCAGGGGCTGCACAACCGGCTCAGGAAACTCCTGCTCGATGACCACCGTGCCGGCGCAGCCGGCGAGGGTCAAAGCCATTAGCAGGGCGAACAACAGACGGATGGGACGCCGCTCTCGGCGTTGCGGATGGATCCTCACGGGTGGGCTGTCCCTGTCGATTTGCTCATGCTGCTGCGTGGCCTCATCTGAAAGTGACCGCTCGTCGGGCGAAAAGGTTGCATTTAAGTCTACACCTAAGCACCACGAAGCGCTCCGTACAGTAAAAGTATCGCGTTACCCGTCGTAAGGCCGTGAATTGGCGGGAAATCGCCCACAGCCACTACGAAGCTTTTAGTATTTTGCTGAGCGGCCCTGCGTCTTGCAACTATTTGGCGATTATAATGGTCTGGTACATAGCGCAAACGCGACACGACCCGTGGAGAGCAACACCATGAAGCAGCCGGTGCAAAACCTGTCTAGGACGTTGGGAACGCCTTTGGCGAACCCCGTAGCTACGCCTGCACGCTGGCTCCCGGTGTGTTTGCTGGCGCTGGCCGCCGGGTGCGCCAGCCAGAGCCAAATGCAGCAGCAGCAAATGCCGCAGATGCCGTCTCCTTCGGCCTCCCCGCCGTCGCCACCGTCGATGCCGTCGTCGTCGCCGAGCATGCCGTCGCCCTCGCCGAGCATGCCGACCCCGAGTATGCCGTCACCCAGCATGCCAACACCGTCGATGCCAACACCTTCGGGCGCCCCTTCTTCACCGAGTCCAGAGCAGTCGCCAAGTGCCCAGCCGCCGGGTTCCAGCAGCCCGAGTGAAGCCGGCGCGGAGTCGCAGGCGAACGCCGAGTCGAGCGCGGCTGGCGGTACCAGCGAGCTGGAAGTCTTAGAGCCGGAAGAGTCCGAAGCGTCCGCGGATGCGAGCGCTGAGCCCACCTGGGACGAAGGAGAAAGCGGTGGCGAAGAGTCGCTCGCCGACGCCTCCGAGAGCTCGGCGGGTGGCGGTGCATCGGGCGGCGAAGAGTCGCTGGAAGAAGAATCACTCGCTGAGGCCGGTGAAGCCGGTGCCAGCGGCGGCGCGCCGGGCGGCGGCGACCCCACCAGCGGCGAGATGGCTGCCGCCACCGGCGGCATGCCGGGCGGCGCTTCACCGGCGGGTACGGAGCAGTCGCTTGAGGCGGAGCTGAATAGTTCGCTCGAGATCTTCGAAGGTGAAATGGAACGCACCATCACCATCCTGGCCTCCAATGACGATGCTGACGGCGATGCGCAGGGCGCCGCCGGCGGCAACGGCGGCGAAGAGGAAGAGGGTGGGCTGTTTGATCAGACGGGTGCCGGCGCTGAGCTGGTGCTGGTAAACGGCGATCCCTCGCTGCTGCCGGGTAGTTCCCAGGACGTGGATGGTGAGACGGGCGACGAACCGATCACCGGCCGGCCCGGGCTGGAAGGCGGGGGTACGGCCAACGAAACTTATCCTCGCGTACCGGGCGATGTGGGTGACGGCCTGGACGACGACGTGGTCGCGCGTCAGATTCGTGAAGCAGCGATCAACGAAGACGACCCGTCGCTGCGTGAGAAGCTGTGGGAAGAGTACCGCAACTACAAAAAATCCATTCAATGAGGAACGTCATGTCAAGGATCGTTTCAGTGACCGTTGTGCTGGCCCTTGCGGCTGCCCTGTCCGCTTGCACCACCGCCACGGTGAAAACCGTTAACTCGGTTCAAATCGACAAAGCCGATCAGGAGCTGGCTCAGGATCAGCTGCTGGATGTGGGTCTGCAGATTTTTAATCCGGGCATACCCGCCGACCAGGAAGACCGGGAAGACGACAACATCTATCCGGCCGTCCGCCGGGCTGAGGCTCGCTACGTCCCTTACCTGCTGCGGACCACGCTCGAGGAGTCTAACCAATGGGGGGCGGTGCGGGTGCTGCCGGGTGAAGACCCGGCCTCTGAGGTCACCGTCACCGGCGAGATTCTCCACTCCGACGGCGTGGTGCTGGAGGTGCGCGTCACCGCCACCGACGCCACCGGGCGCACCTGGTTGGATAAGAAGTACGCTGACCTGGCGACCCAGTTTGCCTATCGCGACGACGTGGAGTACGACGGCGATGCGTTTCAGGATCTGTACAACCTGGTCGCCAACGATCTGCGCAAGGCGCGCGACGAGCTGAGCCGTGAGGAGCTCAAGGAGATCCGCACCGTGGCCAATCTGCGCTACGCGGCGGAGGTGGCGCCGGACGCGTTCGGCAACCACCTGACCGAAGATCGCAACGGAGACGTGGTCATAAACCGCCTGCCCGCGTACGACGATCCGATGATGCGCCGCGTGGCCCGCATCCGGGAGAGTGAGTACCTGTTTATCGATACGGTCGATCAGCAGTACGCGGTGTTTTATCAGCAGATGGATCCCAGCTACGACCAGTGGCGTCGATACTCCTACGAGGAGACGCTGGCCGAAGAAGACATCAAGCGCTCCGCCCGGACCCGTATGCTCGCCGGCCTGCTGGGTGTGGTGGGTGGCGCGGCCATCTCGTCCAACGCCAACGGCAACTGGGCCCAGAACAGTATCGGCAACGCTGCCGCGCTGGGCGGCCTATACGCCCTGAAGCAGAGCTACGACACCTATCAGGAAGCCAAGATCCACCAGGAGGCGCTCAAAGAACTCGCCGCGTCGTTCGACGCTGAGGTCAAGCCGATTGTGCTGGAGGTGGAAGGTGAGGTCGTGAAACTCAACGGCACCCTCGACGCGCAGTACCAGGAATGGCGTCGGCTGATGCGGGAGATCTACGAAGCCGAGACCGGCATACCCGTAGCGGACGCGGTTCCGCAATAAGCGACGACCCCATGCCCACTGATCCGACAACGCTGGAACAGTTCAGCGACCGGCAGCCTTTGCCTGGCGCGAGCGGAAATAGCCTGCTCGCGAACCTGGACGGCGCACCGGTCCGGCTGCGACGGCTGCCGCTGACACCCGACGCGGTGACGGCGGCCCGGCAGCAGCTGGCGGCTGCGGCCGGCATCAGCCATCCAGCGATTGTGCCGGACAGCGGTCTGCTGGTGCAGGACGGTGAGGTTTGGGTATGGCGGCCGGAGCTGGAAGGTGAGGCCCCCGTCAGCGACGACCAGGAACAGCGGCTGGCGTTCGCCCAGCGCACCTGTGAAGCGCTGGGGCTGATTCATCGAGCGGGCTTTGCGCATGGCGCGGTGGACGGCATACACCTCATCATGACGCCCGCGGACGGCCTGAAGCTCGTCGATCCGACGCTCGACGCCGCAGCGACACCCACCCAGGACATGCAGGCACTCGGACGCGTGCTGTTTGAGTGGGAGACGGGGCAGAGCGCCCAAAATCTTCAGCAGCCGGAGCTGGCCGCCGCGCTCACGCGGCAAGCGGCCCAGCGGCCGCTACCGCCTCGTCTGGCGCGTCTGATCCTGCAGCTGCTATCCGAAGAACCGCCGGCCGCAACGCTGGCGGCTGAAGACCTCGAGGACATCCGGCTGAGTCTCGCCCGAGCGGATGCCCAGGTGCAGGCGCACTGGCAAACCGAATCGTATGAGCCGGTCAAAGCCGTCAAGGGCTCGACACCCTCGATTAGCCCGGTGCAACCCGCCGCGCAGCCACAATCGAAGGCGCCAGCTTTTATCGCTACCGCCGCCGCCTGCGTGCTGCTGCTGGCGATTGTATTTGTCGTTGGCGTCCTGCCCGACCGGGTTGCCCCCGAACCCGAGCGCGTCGCTGAGACCGCGGCCGCTGCGCCCGAGCCGGCAGCGCCCGAACCGCCGCCGCCGGCGGCGGCGCCGCTGAGTCAGGCTGACCTTGAGCGTCTGCTGCGCCAGCGTGAGTCGGCTCAGGCGGTGCTGGACGAGCTGATCAATCTCCAGCTGGAGCTGGAGGAGCAGCAGGTGGAACGCTGGGCCGAACGGCGGTTTGGTGAGGCGCGCGATCTGGCCGCGTCCGGCGATGAGCCGTTTCGCGAGCAGCAGTTCGAGCTCGCGGAAAAGATTTATGCCGATGCGTTTCAGGAGATGCAGGCTGTTGCAGCGCTTCGTCCCATCATTGTGGCCGAGGCGCTGGAGCGAGGACGTTACGCGTTCGACCGGGGCAACGCGGCGGACGCGAGCGACGCCTACTCGCTGGCGCTGGCGATCGATCCGGAAAACGAGCAGGCCAAGATCGGTAAAGCCCGGTCCGAAACGCTGGATCGGGTCAAAGCGCTGATGGCGGACGTCATGGAGGCGCGCGACGAGCTCCGCCTCAGCGACGCCCTGTCGCTGCTAGACCAGGTGCTGGCACTCGACCCCCTGACCGAAGAAGCGGTCGGGCTCAAAAGTGAACTGCAAACCGAGCTGGCTGACGCGCGCTTTCGCAACGCGATGTCGGACGGGCTGGCCGCGCTGTCGGCAGGCCGCTGGCAGGAGGCGCGCACGGCGCTGAATCGGGCCGCCAAGCTTGAGCCGGCCAACCGCGCGCCGAAAGACGCGCTGATCGAACTGGAGCGGCGGCAGCGCGATGCGCTGGTCGCCCGCGATATTGGCAAAGCCCGCACGGCGCAGGATCAGGAGCGCTGGGAAGCGGCCATCAAACACTTCGACGATATCTTAAAGCGCGACCCCAACTCGCGGGTGGCCCAGGAAGGGCGTGCCCAGGCGGTTGAGCGGCAGGATCTGGACCAGCGGCTCACCTCGCTGCTGCGAGACCCGGCCCAGCTCTGGTCCAACGAGGGCCGCTCGACGGCGCGTTCGTTGCTTTACGACGCGCGGGCGATCGAGGGTCCTGGCCCGCGGCTGCGCGACCAGCTCGTCCGCCTCGACCAACAGATCGACCTTGCGGCGCGGCCGCAGCCGGTGACGCTGGTGTCCGACAACGCCTGCAACGTGGTGGTCTATAAGGTCGCGCGCCTCGGGCAGTTCGACCGGCACCAGCTTGAGCTGCTGCCCGGCCGCTATACGGCGGTCGGCACGCGCGACGGCTACCGCGATGTCCGCGTCGAATTTATGGTCCCGGCCGACCAGGCGCCGCAGCCGGTCTCGCTGCGCTGCGAAGAACAGGTCCTGGCGCGAGGCTAAGTGATGACCAGGAGCAGTGACATCCCCACAGAGAACGCCGGCACGGCGAGGAGCGGCGCATGAGCGACCTGAAAACGCCCGCGCAGCAGAGCTCGGGTGACGATCACTTTGAGGTCATCACGCCGACCGACTTTCAGCCGGCGGCGGCGACCACCAGCCGCGGCATTGGCGGCGTGTCGTGGTGGACCGTCGGCAGCTTCGCGCTGCTCGGACTGGTGGCGGGCTGTGCCCTATACCTCTTCACCGCGCGCTCGGTCCTGATCGACATCGCGCCGGCCCCCGACTCGATGGAGCTGGACGGGGCGCTGCTGTTTCCGCTGAAGCTCGGCGAGCGGTGGCTGCTGCACCCTGGCGGCTACACGGTGGAGGCGACCCTCGAGGGCTATCATCCGCTCAAGACCGACTTTGCCGTGCTGTCGGAAGACGGCCAGCAGTTTGCCTTCACCATGGACAAGCTGCCTGGACTGCTCAGCGTGACGGCCGGTGACGTGCCCGGTGCCCACGTCTGGGTGGACGGTCAGCCGCTGAGCCCCGCGCCGCTCAGCCAGCACGAGCTGGAACCCGGCACCTATCAGCTGACGGTGCGCGCGCCCCGCTATCGCGACTTCGACCAGACCATCGACATCGAGGGCAAGCAGATCGAGCAGACCGTTGCGGCGGTCCTCGAGCCCGCCTGGGCCGACGTTCAGCTGACGAGCACCCCGGCCGGGGCCACGCTTTACGTGGACGGCGATCCGGTGGGGGAAACGCCGCTGACGGCGCAGATCCTCGAAGGCGAACGCGACCTGTCGCTGCAGCTTGAGGGCTACAAAGATTGGGCCACCGGCCTCACCCTGACCGCCGGCGCTGAGCTGGCGCTGCCGACGGTGGAGCTGACGCCGGCTGACACCCTGGTCACCGTGGCCAGCACCCCTAGCGGTGCCAGCGTGACCGTGGAAGGCGAGTATCGCGGACAAACGCCGCTGCGGCTGGCGCTGGCGCCGGGCCGTTCTTACCGCATGGGCTTCACTCGGGCTGGCTACCAGTCGCGGCAGCGCGTCGTGGACGTGGCTGAGGGTGATGACACCCGGCTCAACATCCGGCTTCAGCCAATCCTCGGGGTTGTGCAGATGGCGGGTGAACCCGAAGATGCCGAGGTTTATGTCGACGGCGTATTCCAGGGCCGGCTGAACGACCGCTTCGAGCTGGCGGCGCATCCGCAGCGCATCGAGGTGCGGCGCGAGGGCTATCAGCCTTACAGCACCACCGTGACGCCGAGCCCAAACCAGGAGCAGCTGCTGAACGTGGAGCTCACCAGTTTCGCGGACGCGGCGGCTGAGGCCAATCCAGACACCCTGGTGACCAGCACCGGCTATGAGCTCAAGCTGATCCGGCCCAGCGGCGTGTATCGCCTGGGCAGCCCGCGGCGCGAGCAGGGTCGGCGCTCCAACGAATTCATCCGCCAGGTCCAGCTGGAGAAGCCGTTTTATCTCGGCACCCGGGAAGTGACCAACCTTCAGTTTAAGGCGTTCAGCTCGAGCCACGACTCCGGCATCGCGAGCACCAACAGCCTGAGCCTGAAGGATCAGCCGGTGGTGCGGATCAGCTGGGATCAGGCTGCGCGGTTCTGTAACTGGCTCAGCGCCAAAGAAGGCCTGCCCGCGGCTTATCAGGAGAGCAATGGCGTGATGGTGCCGGTCACTCCGATGACCATCGGCTATCGGCTGCCCAGCGAAGCGGAGTGGGCTTATGCTGCCCGCTATGGCGGCGGCTCCCAGTCCGCGCGCAAATATCCGTGGGGTGAGCAGATGCCGCCGCCGGGCGCCGCCGGCAACTTTGCCGGCACGGAGTCCAGCAGTGAGGTGGAGCGCGGCCTGTCGAACTACACCGACGAATATCCCGTCAGCGCGCCGGTGGCGCGTTACGGCAGCAGCTCGCTGGGGCTGCACGATCTGGGTGGCAACGTGCACGAGTGGATTCACGACTACTACCTGATCAGCAGCAGCGGCCTCGGCAAATCGCCGCTCGATCCGCTGGGCGCGGCGGAAGGCAACAATCACGTGATCCGCGGCTCCAGCTGGCGCAGCGGCAGCATCACGGAGCTACGTTTGGCCTGGCGCGACCAGGGCTCCGGCGGCAAGGACGACATCGGCTTCCGCGTGGCGCGCTACATCGACCAGGGCGGAGGAACGCCATGAACCAAAATGCCTTAAAGATCATGCTGGCTATGCTGCTCGGTCTCGGCCTTACAGGGCTGGCGGCCGGTCAGGCTGACGACGCCGCCGACAAGTCGGAGACGGCCGAGGAGGCCAACGAATCCGCCGCGGAGTTCGACCCCGCGGTATGCCAGGAGCCGCCGGCGGAAGGGGAGACCCTACCGTCCGAATGCGCGGAGCTGGCGGGCGAAGGGCCTACCAACGACGTCGACGCGGGTGAAATGCGCGCCACGATGCGTCGCTTCGTCCCGAGCGAACAAATCTCGGAAGACAGCTCAGTGGCGTTTCCCAACGACATCTGAGCTGACTGCGAGCCTCATTTAAGTATTGATACCCAAGCGGTTTTTATAGGAATAAGATCAACATGGACGGTACTGTCAGGACACCCACAACGATGAAAAAAGGTTTCCCGGTTGAGTTTGTGTTTCAGCTTTTTGCGCTGCTCGTGTCGGTGCTGATTGTGCATACCGTGTACGTCACGGTGGTGCGCCCGGCGGCCGCTGAGGTGATGCAGGCGCAGACGCAGGCGATCGCAGAAGACCCCAACTACGTGCCGGAGCGATCCGTTTACGTTCTGATCCGGGACTTTGAGCAGGAGGCCTGTTTTGTGCTGCTGTTCTGGGCGCTGGCGATTATGGCCTACAAAGCCTATCGGGGTTTGCGGGAGCGCCGGCTGCTCGAACAGGTGCTTATGCCCGTCGGCGACGGCATCAGTATCCTGCCGGAAGACACGCGCGAATACTCGCGCCCACTGCAGGCGCTGCCCGATCAGGAGCGCCGCTTTCTATTGCCCAAGGTGCTGCTGACGGCGCTGCACCGCTTTCGCTCCACGCGGGACATCCAGAGCGTGGCGACCACGGTGCGCGAGCTCTGTGAGCAGGAGGCGGAGCGCCTCGAATCGGAGCTCTCGATGGTGCGCTACATCGCCTGGGCGATTCCCTCCATTGGATTTATCGGCACCGTGCGCGGGATCGGTGAAGCGCTGGCGCAGGCCCACAAGGCCGTGGAGGGTGACATCACCGGCGTCACGGACTCGCTAGGCGTGGCGTTTAACTCCACGTTTATTGCGCTGGTCCTGAGTATCTTTCTGATGTTTCTGATGCACCAGCTCCAGCTGATGCAGGAGCGCCTGTCGCTGGACGCGCAGGACTACGCCGAAGAAAACCTGATCGGGAAGCTGCGTGAGTCGTAAGCTCGCCAGCAGCAGTGTCTCCAACCGCGGGGTGAGCCGCCCGTGATCGGCGTTGTCGAACTCAATGACGCCGGCCTGCTGGTAGCGGCTGACGGCACCGAGCTGCTGGAGAGCCCGGGCTACCTGGCGTTTGAAGGCAAAAACCTTCATGTCGGGGCGGCCGCGGCGCAGCGCGTCAAGCTGATCCCCACGCAGACCCAGTACGCCTTCTGGGAATACTTTGCGAGCGAAACGCTCCCGACGGGCCAGCTGCCCCAGGCGGGCCTGAAACACGCGGATCTCGCCTATCGTCACCTGGAGCGCCTGTGGAGCATCGTCGGCAAGGACCTCAAGCAGCTGGTGCTGTGTGTACCGGCCGACTGGGGCCGGGCGGAGCTCGGTCTGCTGCTGGGGATCTGCCAGACGCTCAAGATTCCCGTGCGCGCGCTGGTCAATGTGGCGCTGGCGGCCAGCGCGATGCCCCAGCCCGGGCGTACGCTGATGCACCTGGACATCCATCTGCACCGGCTGGTGCTGAGCACGCTGGACCAGGGGCCGTGGCTGTCGCAGGCGGCGGTTGAGAGCACCCGAGAGGTGGGCCTGCTGCGGCTGCTCGACGGCTGGGCGTTTGCAGCGGCCGGCGCGTTTGTGCAGGCCACCCGCTTTGACCCGCTCCACCAGGCGCAGACCGAGCAGCAGCTGTTCGATCGGCTGCCGGCGTGGCTGGCGGCGGCAAGCGGGCGCCGCCAGCTGTCGCTCAGCGTAGATCACAACGGCAATACGGTTGAGGCGCGGGCGCCTTCACAAATCTTCCGGGATGCCGCGGAACCCCTGTATCGCCGCATGGCGGAATTTGTCGGCTCACACCTTGCCGGCGTTGACCCGGTGTCGCTGGTGATCAGCCCGCGGCTTGCGGTTCTGCCGGGTGTCAGCGAGGAGCTGGCCGCGCTGCCGAACGTCCAGCTGATTCCGGGCGGACGGCTGGACTTCGCCGGCGTGCTGAATCGACTGTACCTGCCGCGGGACGCCGGCAAGGGTGGTGCGGTGAACGTCACCCGCATCCCCTGGTTCAAATCGGAGGACCAGGCGAGCCATGAGGCGCCGGGCAGCGCCCGCGCTTCGGCCCCGACCCATCTGCTCCACGAGCACACCGCCTACCGGCTGGCGGCGGGACAGCCGTTTGTAGTCGGCGCTGGCGTCCAGCAAAACGATGGGCTGAAGCTGGGCGGGGGCGGCGTGGGTGAGCGGCACTTCAGGCTGCGCCAGGAAAGTACCGGTTGGCTGCTGGAGGATCTGTCCGGCGGCGCCACCCGCATCAACGGCGAGCCGCTGGAGGGCCGCCGACCGGTTTCCGCCGGGGACCGCATCCAGCTTGGCAACCCGGCCCAGGAGCTGATCCTCATCGCCGAAGCCGCCACCGTGAGGTCTCCCAGTGCCGCGTCGTAAGCGCCAATTTAACGCCTTCAACCTGTCGTTTCTGGACATCATGTCCTGCGGCTTCGGCGCGGTGATCCTGTTTTTTGTGATCATCAATCACGCCCAGGACGAGCGGAACGACGACCTGACGGCGGACCTCTCCGGTGAGGTCAACCTGGTGGAAACCGAGCTCAAGCTGGAGCAGCTGAACCTGGCGAAACTGCAGAACGCGCTGACGGAGGTCGAAGAGGAGATCGTGACGGCCCAGGGGGCTTCCGATCGTCTGCTGTCCGAGGTGGACGACACCGAGAAGGAGCTGTCGGAGCAGGACGCGGAGACCGCCGCCAAGCGCGAGCATATGAACCAGCTCATCACCGATCTGAAGGCGCTGGAAAAGGAGCGCGACCGGCTACAGCAGCTCGAGACCGAAGGTGGCGAGAGCGTTCGCAGCTACACCGGCGAAGGTGACCGGCAGTACCTGACCGGGCTTCGGGTTGGCGGCCGGCGAATTGCCATCTTTGTGGACGCGTCAGCCTCCATGCTGGACGAGACGATCGTCAACGTGATCCGGCGCCGCAACCTGCCGGACGAGCAAAAGCTGCGGGCGGACAAGTGGCAGCGGGTTGTTCGGACCGTTGACTGGATTACGACGCAGGTGCCGGAAAACGCGCAGTTTCAGGTGTATACCTTCAATACCAAGGCCACGCCGGCGCTCGAGGGCACCGACGGCCAGTGGCTGGACGTGGAAAAAGGGCGCCGCCTGGATGAGGCGGTGGACCGGATTCGCAGCATCATTCCCACCGGCGGCACGCGGCTTCACTCGGTCACTGAAACCATCAACCGGATGAATCCACTGCCGGACAACGTGTTTCTGCTGGTGGACGGGTTGCCGACCCAGGGGCTGAATCCGGCCACCAAACGCGGCACCGTCACGTCCCGAGAGCGGGAGCGGTTTTTTTACGACGCCACCGCCGACCTGCCGATCGGCGTGCCGGTCAACACGATCCTGTTTCCCATGGAGGGTGATCCGAAGGCCGCCAGCGGCTTCTGGCGCCTGGCGATCCTCAGCGGCGGCTCGTTCATCACGCCCGCGAAGGACTGGCCATGAGCCGGCGTAAGCGCACCGTTGAGCAGGTCAGCCTGTCGTTCCTCGACTGCATCTGCTGTGGTTTCGGCGCCATCATTTTGCTGCTGGTGATCGTGAAAACGGCCGAGCCGATGATCATCGAGGAAACCCGCGAAGACTTAAGCGGGCTCCTGGCGGATCTGCAGGAGCAGCTGGTGCAAATCCGCGGCGAGACCACGGTACTGAACCGCGATCTGCAAACCAAAGAGGAACAGCTCTCGGAGGTTGAGGACAGCATCGCGCGCCTGCGGATGCTGCTGTCGACCCTCAAATCCGAGTTTGACTCCTCTTCCGATCAGAGTGACGCCATCACGGCGATCGAAAACCAGCTCAGCCGAGCCCGTCAGCAGCTCAACGAGATGCAGCGGCGGCTGAACTATTCCCGGGCGCTCGAAGACACCACGGTGGGTGGTATCCCGGTGGACAGCGAATACGTGATCTTTGTGATCGACACCTCCGGCAGTATGCGCAACTTCGGCTGGGACCTCCTGCTGGATAAGATCATTGAGACCCTCGACGTTTACCCGGAAGTGAAGGGCATCCAGGTGCTCAACGACATGGGGGAATACATGTTCTCGCGCTATGCCGAGCGCTGGATTCCCGACTCGCCCGGGCGTCGTCGGGCGATCATCGATCGGATGAAAACCTGGAGCGCGTTTTCCAACTCCAGCCCCGTCGAGGGGATCACCAAGGCGATTGCCCGCTTCTACAAGCCGGGGCAAAAAATCAGCGTCTACGTTTTTGGCGACGACTTTTCGGGCCGCTCCATCGCCCGCGTGATCGAGACGATCGACAAAATCAACCGTGAAGACGCTGAGGGCAACCGCCTGGTGCGGATCCACACGGTCGGCTTCCCGGTGTGGTTCACCGCGCCCCGCTCCCAGCAGGCATCGGTGGAGCGCTTTGCCACCCTGATGCGCCTGCTGGCGGAAAAAAATGGCGGAACCTTTGTCGGATTGAATTCTCACCAGCCGTAGTTCACGATACCCCTCGTTTTTCGTTCCCCCTTTTTTCTTAAACGGAGACTCACACCATGAGCCGAGCATCTGCGCGCCACATTCTGGTGGCCACCGAAGCTGATTGTTTGAACCTGAAAAGTGAAATCGAAGGTGGCGCCGACTTTGCCGACGTCGCCCGCCAGCACTCCAGCTGCCCGTCGGGTCAGCAGGGTGGCAACCTGGGCGAGTTTGGCCCGGGTCAGATGGTGCCGGAGTTTGACCAGGTGGTGTTCAGCGCACCGGTCGGAGAGCTTCAGGGACCGGTCAAAACCCAGTTTGGTTACCACCTGCTCGAGGTCACCGAGCGCTCCTGAGCGTGACCAGATGCGTGGGCGCGGCATGTGGCCGCGCCCCGCCTTAGACGGCCGCTGAGGGCCGCTCAGCAATCTCGCTGTACCAACGCTTGAGGCTCGGCTGGTCTTCACCGGGTTCGAGCTTGATGCGTGCGGCAAACTCCACCAGGCAGAAGCCGGTGATGTCCGCATAGGTAAAATTCTCGCCGGCAAGGTACGGCGTTTCCGACAGCCGTTCGTCCATCGTCGCCAGGAACGCTTCACTGCGCAGGCGACCGCGTTCTACCAGCTCTGGAATCTGCGCAAATGGCTGCGGTCCGGTCACGGATCGGTCGGCAAAAAACTTCGAGAAATTGCGAAACGACTCGGCGACGGCGCTGTAACCCTCCAGCGTGCAGCGATCATTCCAGTTGGTGACCAGCGCTTTTTCTTTGGCGCTGACCCCGAGCATCGGTGGTTCGGGATAAACCTCCTCGAGGTAGACCGCAATGGCGTTGTTTTCCGTGAGCGCCGTGCCGTCGTCCAGCTCCAGTACGGGAATGGTGCAGGCCGGGTTGATCGCTCGAAACGCCGGTTCAAACTGTGCTTTTCTGCCCAGATCGACCACCACGGTCTCGATGTTGAGCCCCTTCTCAGCGATCAGCATGCGGGCCCGGCGCGGGCTGGGGGCGTGGGCAAAGTCGTAAAACTTCATAGGGTCGATTCCTGTTCAGGGTAACGGGTTGGATCTGCCGGATCAGCCGCAGGGGTCATAAGCTCGCGGGTCACTGCTTCGGGCTGTAGTAGCGCGTCAGGTAGGTGCACAGGCCGTCGAGGCCGGGAAACAGCACCCGCTCATTGATGTTGGACTGATCGAGCTTGTCGCGCACTTCCCACTTCATCGCTGCGGGAATGATGATCTTGCGACACACGGTTTCTGCCGGGGAAAACCACTGGTCCATGGAAATCTTCGGATTGGACATCACCGAGAACAGCCCGGACTGATTAACGATTCGCGCATCCAGCGACGGCGGCTCGATAAACACCACAAACGGATTCGCGCGCTGGGCGTCAAAAGCGTCAAGGGTATTGACCTCTTCGTGGAGCATCCGGGTGGTGAACACGCGGGCGCTCTCGCTGCGCAGGCGGCTCATGAGCTGTGAGGACAGGTGCTGGTTGGTCGCCACAAAGTTCACGCACCAGATAGCGCCGTCCAGCTCAAACTTGTCCGTGTGGTCGGTGCAGAAATTTAGAGCAACGTAAGGTGAGTAGGTCCAGTCGAGCAGCCGGGTGGGCAGCCCGTGGTGCTGCGCCAGCGCCAGCCAGTTCCAGATATAGGCTTCCTCGTTCATCTCCAGGTGGGCGTACTTCTGGAAGCTGCGCAGGATGTGGGGCTCCAGCCGGGCGTAGTCCCCGCCGAGGCGCATCAGGGTGGTTTCCAGCCCGTAGCGGGCGTCCGAGACGCCGCGATAGGCAAAGTTCGAGCGGTAGCGACCGATCTGAGGATGGGGCGGCTCGTCGAACAACACCTGGTTGAGATGCGCCCAGTTTTCTACCCGGATTTCTTCGATGGCCACTGAGCGTCCCGCGACTGAATTAACGGGAGATTATAGCCTCCGCGTTCGTCGAGTTGGCGGATTTGCCGGAGGCCGGGTAGAGTGCCGCCAGCTTCCTGAATTGCAGCGCCGTTTGCCATGACCGCCACTGATCCAAACCCCGTTTACGTGATCGAACCGCCACCGCAGGCCTGGGTGCCGGTGGGTGAGGGGTGGGAGCGATTTCCCGTGCGCCGCATCTACTGTGTCGGTCGGAACTACGCTGAGCACGCCCGGGAAATGGGGGGTGACGACCGCGACCCGCCGTTCTTTTTCCAAAAGCCAGCTGACGCTCTTCTGCACAGCGGGAAGGTGCTGCCTTATCCGCCGCTGACCGAAGACCTGCACCACGAGGTGGAGCTGGTCATGGCGCTCAAGAGCGGGGGCCGCAGGCTGTCGGCGAGCGCCGTCGCAGACGCGGTTTATGGACTGGCTGTCGGCATCGACTTCACCCGCCGCGATCTCCAGGCCGTGGCGAAGAAGGCCGGACGCCCCTGGGAAATTGGTAAGGCGTTCGATCACTCGGCGGCCATTGCGCCGCTGACGCCGCTGGACGGCGCGCCACTGCCCACAAGCGGCGAGATCGTGCTGTCGGTGAACGGTGAGGTCCGTCAGCGGGGGGACATCCAGGATATGGTCTGGGGCTGCCTCGAAATTATCCAGACCCTGTCGACTCACTACACCCTGGCGCCCGGCGACCTGATCTATACCGGCACGCCGGCCGGCGTGGGGCCCTTGATACCCGGGGATCAGCTCGAGGCCAGCGTCACCGGCCTGGCTCCACTGGCAATCGCGGTCAGCGACCGGGACTGAGGGTGCTGTGGAGCAGGTCAACCTGCAGGCTGTGAAAGCGCGAGATATAAAGCACCTGGCCGTCAGCTGACGCTCCGAGCGCCAGTCCCACCGTGCTGGGCGCCGGCGAGTCGACCACACCCCGTTCCGGCCCGCTGAGGGAGCGCCACTCAAGGCCGTCCGCCGAAACAAAATAGAGCCGGTTGCCGCCGATGGTCCAATCAAGTTCGCGGTTGGCCGGCAGCGCCACGGTGGGGGAGAGCGTGCGGTCGTTCTCCAGCCGCACCACGCCAGCCTGGCCTCCGACCCCGAGATAGAGCTGGCCGCTGCGATCTTGCTCCAAGCGGTTGAATGTCCCTTCGCGAATCAGCATGGCGGTGCCGCCCTGCCAGCGGAATAGCCCCTGACTTGCGCCGTCGGAACCCAGGAAGTAAAGGGTCCCCGCCGGATCGGCCACCACTTCGCTGGGCGCAAACTCGGCCGGCACCATCAGCTCCGGTTCGCCGCGGGACAGGCTTACGGCAAAAACCTCGGAACCACGAGGGCTGTACACCACGTAGAGCAGCCGGCGGTTGTTCTGCCAGGAGGGCCGGGTGATTCGACCGTCGCTGAGACCCGCCCGCAGCGATGCCTCGCTGCCGTCGGGCTCGCTGAGCCACAGGCCGGTGGTGCCGCTCCGGGTGGAGACAAAGGCCAGGACGCGGCCGTCAGGCGACAACCTCGGGTGATTATCATAGTGCTGAGAGCCCACCGTCAGCTTGGTTTGGCTGCCGTCCCAGCGCCAGATATCAGCGCGATAGCGCGGCAGTTCGAAAACCAGGTTGGGAGCCTCAAAATCCAGGTTCATCACCCCGGTTTGCCCATAGTCTTGCCACGTGTCGCTGCCTGTATGGTGGCGCCAAAGTCGCCTGACGCCCGAACGGTCGCTGCTGAGCATGACCTGGTCCCGGTTGATCCACGCGTGACCAAAGACCATCTGGTGGTCTTGTGTCAGCGGCGTAGCGCCACCGGGCTCGGTTTGCATCAGTTCGCCGACTCGGCCGTCGCTGCGCACAAACGATACGTTCACGCCGTCCGGGTGAAAGCGCGGCGTCAGGTCCTCGGCGGGTGGCCTGGGCCGGGTCCGAACGGTGGTAACCCCCGTTGCGACATCGAGCACGGAGATGCCGCCGCGACGGTTCTCAAAGGCCAGCTGCCCGCCGTCCTTCGACCAGTCCAGTCCGCCGGGCGCCCGACGGCAGGGTGTAACCGCTGTATCGATCGGGCCGGCCGCTGCCGTGTTTGAGTGGATCTGCAGTTGGCACCCGTCCTCCGCCTCAATCATCAGCGCCCGAAATATTGGTCCCGGATGAACATGCCGTACGCTCGCGGGCCATTCCCCCGCCTCGATCTTGAGCGAAGCCAGCGTCAGCCGTTGCCCCGGATGGGTGACCACACCCTGCGAGTCAGCCGCGTTGAACCACACCTGCTGGTCGTAAAGCACCGGCCAGCGCGCCGCGCCGGTGAAGGAGGTCAGCCGCGTGGCCTCGCGGTCGGCCGGCATTTCGGTTTGCGCCGTCGGCGGCACCTCCGCCTGAGGCGCCACGGACCGTCCAAGGCCCAACGCGACAACACCGGCAACGGCCGCGGTGGCTAGGCCAGCGATCCACGGCCAGGCTCGACGGGAGTGCGACGCTGGGTCGGCGCTGGGGGGCGAGGCCGCCTGCTCGCGCAGCCGGTAGCCGCGGCGTGGGATCGTTTCAATGAAATGGGGGTTGCGGGCCTCGTCGCCGAGGGCCTGGCGCAGTTCGTTGATGATCCGAGACAGGCCTTCGTCGCTCAGCCCAACCCGGTCGGCGAGCTCGGCGCGGCTCAGGACCCGGCCCGGCACCTCCGCCAGCAGCAGCAGCGTGTGTGACGCTTTTGGCGTTAACCGGACCTGTTGCCGGTGGCCGACCAGTTCGTTGGCATCGGGATCGAACCACCAGGGATGGATGCGTAGCTTGCCCAAGTCAGGCCTGCTGGGGCTGCGCTGAAGAAAAACCGAAGAACTTTCGAAGACGACCGAAAGGACTCAACCGCCACTCCCTGTAGGTTTCGACGGCGTTCAGTTTACCGGGAGAGTCCATGTTTGGTGTAACACACAGGGCTGGCCAGTGGGCCGGCACAGGGGCTGCCGCGCGCACGCTGGCGCTAATCACGCTGGCGCTGCTGGCGTCAACCGGGGCAGTCGCCGCTGAGAAGGGCTGCGCGCAGCAGCTGCTGGTTAGCGGCTATACCTCCGACAATGTTCACAGCTTCGATTTGTGCAGCGGTCAGTTTATACGATTGCTGGACACCGGCGGACGCCTCAACGGGGTGCAGGCGGTCCGGCGCGGCAACGGGTACCTGTATGTGGCGAGTGAGGAGAACAACCGCGTGGTGCGCTACGACGAAACCACCCTCGCGTTTATCGACGTGTTTGTCGAAACCAGCGCCATCGGCATCAGCAAACCGACCGGTCTGGCGGTCGGTCCGGACGGGGACCTGTACATCGCGGGCTTCACCACAACCGATGTGGTGCGCGTCGACGGGGAGTCGGGAAGCGAAAAACGCCGGTACAGCCTCGCCGGGCAGATTTCCGGCATCGACGCTGGGATGGTGTTCGATCCGACGGACCGGCTCCTGGTGCCCGGCTTCAACTCGGGGAACATCGTCAGCCTCAACGTCGATACCGGTACGGCCACGGAGCTGATAGCGGCAGGGAGCGGCGGGCTCGCATCACCCCGGGTCATTGTGATCGACGCTGGCGGCGAACGGCTGCTGGTGAGCTCCTGGGGTTCGGGCAGCGTGCTGTCTTTTGGGTTCGACGGAACATTCATCGAGCGCCTGCTGCTCCGCAACGGGCCCAGCGGCCTGGTCCAGGAGCCTTCCGGCAGTCTGCTGGTGGTGTCCGATCAGCAGGCCCAGGTTGTGCGGCATGGTGCGGACGGCACCCGGCAGGAGGTATTGATCGAAGCCGGGCAGGGGGGCGTTTTGGGCGCGACGTTTCTCACGCTGCTCGGTACCGAGGGGGACGCGCCGCCGGCCAGTGAGGCGGATCAGGCGTGGCTCATTGGCGTCGGCGGTTTTGAGGGCAACACGCTCGTGGCCGAGATGGTGATCACCGATGGGGCCGCGTTCGGTGCCGACTTCGATCCCGCACAAGTCAGGCGCGTGCCCTGGGGGACGCTGGAGTTTGAGCTGACCGGCTGCGCCAGCGCCAGCTACCGCTGGTCTGGGCTGGAAGCGGCCTACGGTTCGGGTGCGTATGACGTCCAGCGGGTGGCGCCCAATCTGGCGCAGCAGGAGTGTGAGGCCGAGGGACTGGCGCCGGCGGCGGCGCGGGGAACCTGGTTCGGCGGCGGCGCACGTGACGGCGAGGGGCTGCTGATCGACGTGTTGCAGAGCGGTGACGCCGTCATCACCCTTTACAGCTACCGCCCCTCGTCGGGCTAAACGGTCAGCTTTTCGACGGCGGCCAGCATCGGCGCCGGGATGGCGGTCGGTCGGTGGCTGTCCCGGTCGACGTACACGTGAACAAACTTCGCCAGCGCGGCCGTTTCGGTTGCGCCCTCGGCAAACAGACCCACCTGATAGATGATGCTGGAGCGGCCGATTCGCTGGACCGCTAACCCGCCGTCGATGTTCTGCGGATACACGAGCGGCGCAAAATAGTTGCAGCGCGTTTCGACCACCAGACCCACAACGTCGCTGCGCTCGATGTCCAGCGCCCCTTCTTCGACCAGATAGCCGTTCACCACCGTGTCGACGAGGTGGTAATACACCGCGTTGTTCACGTGTCGATAGATGTCGTTGTCGCTCCAGCGGGTCTGTAGCGTCTGAAAATGCACAAATGCGCTGCGGGGCAGGGGCGCTACGCGGGATTCGTCCGTCATGGCAAGGCACCGAAAAAGGGGCGCATTATGGCGCACCGCCGTTGCCGCATAAAGCGAGCCCCGACGGCGGGATTGGGTACAATCCTGGCTCGAGGAGAAGTAACCAAGGGAGCCAGGGGTGGTCAATCGACAATGGCTGTGCGCCAGCTACGTCCCGCCGGACGAAATTCCCACGCAAAAACACTTTGAGCTCGTGGAAGCGCCAATGCCGTCGCCGGCCGAGGGTGAGGTGCTGCTACGCACGCTGCTGCTGGGAACCAGCCCGGCGCAGCGGATGTACGTGACCAAAGAAAGCGAATTCCACATCAAGGTGGCGCCAGGCGAGATCATGAGCGGGCGTGGCGTGGCGGAGGTGATCGAGAGCCGCCACCCTCAGTACCAGGCGGGCGACATCATGGAGGGCACGCTGGGCTGGCAGGAGTACGTGGCGATGTCGCCGGATCCGCAGGTTAAAGACGGCTCCCACGTGACCCCGGTGAAAAAGGTGGACAATCCAGTGCGGCCCCTGACTACCGTACTGGGCCTGTTCGGCCAGCGGGCCTTCAGCGCCTACGTCGGCATGGTCGAAATCGGCGACACGCAGCCCGGGGACCAGGTTCTGGTGTCATCAGCGGCTGGCGGCGTCGGCTCCATCGCCTGCCAGCTCGCCCGCGCCAGGGGCGCGAGCCGGGTTGTCGGCATCGCCGGCGGCGAGGAGAAGTGCCGCTGGCTGGTCGATCAGGGGTTATGCGACGCGGCCATCGACTATCGGCAGGAAAACCTCGAAGCGCAGATCGGCGAGGCGCTGCCGGACGGCCTCAACATTTACCTCGACAACGTGGGCGGCGACACCCTGGACGCGGCGCTCCAGCACCTGGCGGTCGGGGCTCGGGTCGCGGTCTGCGGCCACATCTCAACGGAATACCTGCGCCCCCGCCCGCCTGGGCCCACCCACTATTACAACCTGCTGTATCGGCGGTCGCGGATGGAAGGCTTCTTCGTGTTCGACTACCTGTCCCGCTGGGGGGAGTTCGAAGCGCAGCTTCGCCGGTGGTACGCCGACGGCCTGCTCAAGCTGACCGACCACGTTCTGGAGGGCATCGAGCGCACGCCCGACGCGCTGACAAGCCTGTTTACCGGCGCCAACGTCGGCAACTGCGTGGTCCGGGTGGCGCCAGATCCAGAAACCGTTCCAGCGCTGTAGTGTGAGGTTCCACGGCCGGGGCGATCGACTGGTGATGGTGGGTCGATTGGCCTGGCTTTTGCTGCTGATTCTGCTTGGGGCAGGTGGTGTCCACGCTCAAGACGCCTTTGAGAACGACAACTCGCCTTCGCTCGCCCGGGAGATTGCGGACCTGCAGCAGCGGACCTTTGATCCGACCGGCGACGAAGACTGGATGTATTTTCCGGGCAACGATAGTTCGATCATCATCCAGTACGAGTTCAAGGTGCTGTCGACCGCTGCGTCGGTGCCGACTGACTTTCAGGCCGTCGTGGAGGTGTTCCCGTCCAGCCGGTTGGCGGATGATCAGGTTGCGCCGCTAGTAACGATTGGCACCTGCCAGCCTGGCGGACCTCGGGAGCCGGTCGGCGATGTGTCGGTGGGGAGGAACCTGGTGCTGCTTCGCGTCAGAAACTGTGTCCCTGTCGCCGCCCCGCGCGCTTACGAAGTGACGTTTGCGGTGGATCAACTGTTTTCGTTTGTCGGCGGTGTTCAGATTGTCGGCACCGTCACCGACAGCAGTTCGGCCGGCGTCGGCGTATTTCTGCTGACCGACAGCAACAACGCTACTGCGGCCAATCCGACTGACGGCACCTATCGCGTGTTCATTCCCGCCAACAGCGCCAACCGGATCAGCGTGGTGTCAACGGAGTTCACCGCTGCGCCCGTGCTGCTGGATCCGTTCCCCGAATTTGACATTCAGACGGTCGATTTCACCGTCGAGCGGGTCGTTGAGATCTTCTCTGACGGCTTCGAATAAGCTCGCCCTACCTCGACCTAAACCTCGACAACCAGCGAATCCACCTTCTGGAATCCGCGGGGGAGCTTGCGACCCCGCTTGGCCCGCTCGCCGGTGTAGTGTTCGAGGTCTTTTGGCTTGAGCCTCAGGTGTCGACCGCCGGAGTGCGCCAGCACGTCAGCGCCCTCGGGTGCGCACACGACCGCGACAACGTGCTCATCACCGGCTTTCAGAAGTTTTGGCGGTATGTTGATGATTTTGTTGCCTTTTCCTCGCGCCATTTCCGGCAGGTCAGCCAGGCTAAAGGCCAGCAGGTAACCCCCGGAGGTGACCGCCACCACCCGGTCCGTGGCGGGTTCACTGACCATCGATGGAGCAAGCACGGTCGCGCCGGCGGGTACCGTCAGCGAGGCTTTGCCGGCCTTGGCGCGCGTATATAGGTTCTCCAGACTGGTAAAGAAGCCGTAGCCGAAGCTAGATGCCAGAAGCACCTTGTCCTCAGGCCGGCCCGCGATGGCGGCGCAGAACTGAGCGCCGGCGGCGGGGCTGAAGCGCGAGGTGAGCGGCTCGCCCTGGCTGCGGGCTGACGGCAGGGTGTGGGCGGCCAGCGAGTAGCTGCGGCCTTTGCTGTCGAGAAAGACCGCCTGCTGATTGCTGCGGCCGCGGGCGCTGGCAAGGTACCCGTCCCCGGATTTGAAGTTGAGCGTCGAGGCGTCGATCTCGTGACCCTTGGCGGCGCGCGCCCAGCCGCCCTGAGACAGCACGATCGTGACCGGCTCGGTGGGCATCAGGTCGGTTTCGCTCATGGCCTCGGCAGGCTCTCGGGCGACGATCTGACAGCGTCGCTCGTCGCCGTGGGTTTTGACGTCCGAGGCAATCTCGTCGGCGATGAGCTTCTTCAGTTTGCGGGGTGAATTCAGTATCCCCTCGAGCGTTTTGCGCTCGTCCTCCAGCTCCGCCTGCTCACCCTGGATTTTCATTTCCTCCAGGCGGGCCAGGTGGCGCAGCTTGAGGTCGAGGATCGCCTCGGACTGCCGCTCCGACAGGTTGAAGGTTTTCATCAGGACCGGTCCGGGCCCGTCTTCTTCCCGGACGATCCGGATCACCTCGTCAATGTTCAGGTACGCAACCAGCAGACCTTCCAGGATGTGCAGCCGGTCCAGCACCTTATCCAGGCGCCACTGCAGCCGGCGACGCACGGTCTCGGTGCGGAAGGCCAGCCACTCGTTCAGGATCTGCGCCAGGTTTTTGACCTGCGGGCGGCCGTTGGTGCCGATCAGATTCAGGTTGACCCGCACGTTGCGTTCCAGGTCGGTCGTCGCAAACAGGTGGCTCATAAGGCCGTAGACGTCCACGCGGTTGGACCGTGGGATCAGCACCAGCCTGGTGGGGTTCTCGTGATCACCCTCGTCCCGGAAGTCGTCCAGCATCGGCAGCTTCTTGGCGCGGATCTGTGCGGCGATCTGCTCCTGAATCTTGTTGGGCGAAACCTGGTGGGGCAGAGCGGTGATGACGATGTTGCCGTCCTCGCGTTTCCACACGGCGCGCAGCTTGATCGAGCCGTGGCCGGTCTCATACATCGCGCGGATGTCCTCCGGCGGCGTGATGATGTCTGCGCCAGTGGGAAAGTCGGGTCCTTTGATGTGTTCACACAGCTCGGCAACCGGCGTGCGGCTGTTGGCCAGGAGCCGGATGCAGGCGGAGGCCACCTCTTTCATGTTGTGCGGCGGTACGTCCGTCGCCATACCCACCGCAATGCCGGAGGCGCCGTTGAGCAAAACGTTGGGCAGCCGGGCCGGCAGCAGGGTCGGCTCGGTCTGGGTGCCGTCGTAGTTGGGCTGCCAGTCCACCGTGCCCTGGCCCAGCTCGCTGAGCAGCACCTTGGCGTAGGCTGACAGCCGCGACTCGGTGTAGCGCATGGCGGCAAACGATTTGGGGTCGTCCACCGAGCCAAAGTTGCCCTGGCCGTCCACCAGCGGATAGCGGTAAGAAAACGGTTGGGCCATCAGGACCATGGCCTCGTAGCACGCGCTGTCGCCGTGCGGGTGGAATTTGCCGATCACGTCACCCACGGTGCGGGCCGACTTCTTATGCTTGGAGCTGGCGGACAGGCCAAGCTCCGACATGGCGTAGACGATGCGCCGCTGGACCGGCTTGAGGCCGTCAGCGATGCTCGGCAGCGCCCGGTCGAGCACCACATACATCGAATAGTCGAGGTACGCCTTCTCGGCGTACTCCCGCAGCGACAGCTGTTCAAAGCCGCCGGGTGGCGCTTCAATTGTTTGCGTCATGGTTCTTACCTTTAGCGGACCGCCGAATCAGACTTCGGCGAGGTCACCTTTCTTTTCGAGCCAGGCCTTGCGGTCGCCCGCGCGCTTTTTGGCCAGCAGCATATCCATCAGCGGCCGGGTCTTATCTCCGGGCGTAACGGTGAGCTGCACCAGCCGGCGGGTGTCCGGCTCGATCGCGCTTTCCTTGAGCTGGGCGGGGCTCATCTCCCCGAGGCCCTTAAAGCGGGTCACGGAGATTTTGACGTTGCGCTTCTCGCGCTTGAGCTTTTCCGTCAGGTGATCGCGCTCGGCCTCGTCTAGCGCGTAATACTTTTCTTTGCCGACGTCGATGCGAAACAGCGGCGGCATGGCGACAAACACGTGACCCTCCCGGACCAGCGGCTCGAAGTGGCGCAGAAACAGCGCGCAGAGCAGGGTGGCGATGTGCAGGCCGTCGCTGTCGGCGTCCGCCAGCACAATGACCTTGCCGTAACGCAGGCCGTCCAGATCATCGGTCCCCGGGTCGACGCCGATCGCCACCGACAGGTCGTGTACCTCCTGGGAGCCCAGCACCGAGCCGGACTCCACCTCCCAGGTGTTCAGGATTTTGCCGCGCAGCGGCAGGATCGCCTGGAACTCGCGGTTGCGCGCCTGCTTGGCTGATCCGCCGGCGGAGTCGCCCTCCACCAGAAAGAGTTCGGTGCGCGACGTTTCCTGCGACGTGCAGTCCGCCAGCTTGCCCGGCAGCGCCGGGCCGGCCGTGATCTTTTTGCGCACCACCTTTTTGGCCGCCTTGAGGCGCTTCTGCGCGTTGGCGATCGCAAGCTGGGCGATCGCCTCGCCGTCGGCCACGTTGTTGTGCAGCCAGAGGCTAAAGGCGTCTTTGATGATGCCGGTGACCAGCCCCGCCGCCTCGCGCGTGGACAGGCGCTCTTTGGTCTGGCCGGAAAACTGCGGGTCCTCCAGCTTGATCGACAGGATGTAGCTGATGCGCTCCCAGGCGTCTTCCGGCGCCAGCTTGATGCCGCGGGGCAGGAGGTTGTGGATGTCGCAGAACTCGCGCAGCGCTTCGGTCAAACCGGTGCGCAGCCCGTTGACGTGGGTGCCGCCCTGGCCCGTCGGGATCAGGTTGACGTAGCTTTCCTGCACCAGCTCGCCTTCCGGGACCCAGCACAGCGCCCACTCAACCGCCTCGGTCTCCGTGTCCTTGGCGCCGACAATGGCCTGCTCGGGCAGCGTGGCAAAACCCTCAAGCTCACCGCTCAGGTAGTCAAAGAGGCCGTCCTCGTAGTACCACTCGTCCTTGTCGCCGGTCTTTTCGTCCTTCAGCCGGACGGTCAGGCCGGGGCACAGCACCGCCTTGGCGCGCAGCACGTGGCGCAGCTTGGTGAGCGAGATGCGGGCGCTGTCGAAATAGCTCGCGTCGGGCCAGAAGCGCACCCGGGTGCCGGTATTGCGCTGGCCAACCGTGCCAACCTTTTTTAGATCGCTGGTCTTCTCGCCGGCCGCAAACGCGATGTGGTGTTCGGTGGCGTCGCGCTTGATCCACACGTCCAGCTTCGACGACAGGGCGTTCACCACCGACACGCCGACGCCGTGCAGTCCGCCAGAAAACTGGTAGTTTTTATTGGAGAACTTGCCGCCGGCGTGCAGCTTGGTCAGGATCACCTCAACCCCGGGGATACCTTCTTCCGGGTGCAGATCCACCGGCATGCCGCGCCCGTCGTCCGACACCTCCACCGAGCCGTCTTTATAGACCGTCACGTCCAACAGCTTGGCGTGGCCGGCCACCGCCTCGTCGACGCTGTTGTCGATGACCTCCTGCGCCAGATGGTTGGGCCGGGTGGTGTCGGTATACATGCCGGGGCGGCGCTGCACCGGCTCCAGTCCGGACAGGATCTCAATATCTTCAGCGGTGTAGCGACTCATGGAAAAGCGGCCGAAAACGGCGTCAGGTGGTTAGTCGAACGATATTGGCGCTTTTCCAGGGGCAATGCAACAATCGTGCAAAAAACACAAGATGTAGCGAAAAATCCCGTATCTCGCCCCAGATCTGGGGGTGTAAGGAAACTGACTGACAGGTGCCGGCGCGCCGATCGTAGGGCTCGGACCCGAAGCTGCCGCCGGAGCCCCACTTTCTCCGGCCAGGGAAGCGCCTGCCGACCGAAATCTCCCGGAGACCTCAGCTAGATCGCAAACAGCCGTTGGGGCGCCGCCGGGAATCGGCTACAATACCGGCCCGTTATGTCTAACGGATTTCGACTCTCTCACCCCCACCTGTGGCGTCCGTGCACGCATCGGGTCAACAACCCCTGGAGTGCTGCATGGCCGCGCTGATTTTTGTGACCGGCGGCGTGGTTTCGTCGCTGGGTAAAGGCATTACCGCCGCGTCGCTGGCGGCGATCCTTGAGGCCCGCGGGCTCAAGGTGACGCTGATGAAGCTCGACCCCTACATCAACGTTGACCCGGGCACCATGAGCCCGTACCAGCACGGTGAGGTCTACGTCACCGAAGACGGCGCGGAGACCGACCTGGACCTCGGACACTACGAGCGATTTGTCCGCACCCGCATGAGCCGGGACAACAACTACACCACGGGTCAGATCTACGAGAACGTGATCCGCAAGGAGCGGCGGGGCGACTACCTGGGCGGCACCGTCCAGGTCATCCCCCACATCACCGACGAAATTAAGGCCTGTATCCGGCGCGCCTCGGACGGCTTCGACGTCGCGATGATCGAGATTGGCGGCACCGTGGGTGACATCGAGTCGCTGCCGTTTCTCGAGGCGATTCGCCAGCTCGGCGTGGAGCTCGGACCCCGCCAGGCGCTGTTCATGCACCTGACGCTGGTACCGTTCATCAAGGCCGCCGGGGAGATCAAAACGAAGCCGACGCAGCACTCGGTTAAAGAGCTACGGTCGATCGGTATTCAGCCCGACATCCTTCTTTGCCGCAGCGAGCAGTCGCTGTCGGAAGAGGATCGGCGCAAGATTGCGCTGTTCACCAACGTCCAGGAGCGGGCGGTTATCTCCGCGGTGGACGTACCCAACATCTACGAGCTGCCGCTGTGGTTCCGCACCCAGGAGCTCGACGAGATTGTGATCGAGCGGCTGGGCCTGGAAGCGCGGGACGCCGACCTGTCTAAGTGGCAGGCGGTCGCGGACGCCAACAAGCGGCCCAAGTCCGACGTCACGGTGGCCATGGTCGGCAAATATATGGAGCACTCCGACGCCTACAAATCGCTGACCGAAGCGCTGGACCACGGCGGGCTGCACCAGGGGATAAAGGTGAATATCCAGCGCGTCGACTCAGCGCGCGTGCTGGTGGAAGGCCCAAGCTGCCTGGAAGGCGCTGACGCGATCTTAGTGCCCGGCGGTTTCGGCGAGCGTGGCTTCGAGGGCAAGGTAGCCGCCGCGCGCTACGCGCGAGAAAACGGGATTCCGTATCTCGGCATCTGCCTGGGGCTGCAGGTGGCGGTGGTGGATTTCGCTCGCGAGGCCTGCGGGCTGGAGGGGGCCAACAGCACCGAAATGGACCCGGAGAGCCCGCATCCGGTGATCGGCCTGATCACCGAGTGGCGCGGCCCCAACGGCGAGGTTGAACAGCGCGATGAGAACAGTGACCTGGGCGGCACCATGCGCCTTGGGGCGCAGGACTGTCATCTCGAGCCGGGGTCGTTGATCGCTGACGTGTACGGTGCTGAGGTGATTTCTGAACGTCACCGCCATCGCTATGAATTCAACAACTTTTATCGGGATCTGCTGACCCAGCGAGGCCTGGCGCTGGTCGGATTTTCCACCGACCAGAACCTTGTAGAAATTGTCGAGCTGCCGGACCATCCGTGGTTTGTGGCGGTCCAGTTCCACCCGGAGTTCACGTCCACACCGCGCGACGGCCATCCGCTGTTTTCGCGCTTTATCCGCGCTGCCCGGGAATACAAAACCGCCAGCCGCGACGCGGCCGTCAACTCGTGAAGCTGTGTGGTTTTGAGGCGGGCAACGCCTCGCCGTTCTTCCTGATCGCCGGCCCCTGCGTCATCGAGTCCGAGCAGCTGGCGCTGGATACGGCGGGTGAGCTCAAGGAGATTTGTGAGGGTCTCGACATCCCGCTGATCTACAAATCGTCGTTCGACAAAGCCAACCGCTCGAGCCTGAAAAGCTTTCGCGGTCTGGGCATCGAGACGGGTCTTCAGATCCTGGAAAAGGTCAAGGCAGAGCTCGACGTTCCGGTTCTGACCGACGTGCACGAAGACACGCCGTTGGCGGAGGTAGCCGCGGTGGTCGACGTGCTGCAAACCCCGGCCTTTCTCTGCCGGCAGACCAACTTTATTCTCGACGTCTGCAGCCAGGGCAAGCCGGTCAACATCAAAAAAGGCCAGTTTCTGGCGCCCTGGGACATGCAGAACGTGGTCGACAAAGCCCGCTCGACCGGCAACGAGCAGGTGATGGTCTGCGAACGCGGCGCCAGCTTCGGCTACAACAACCTGGTGTCGGACATGCGGTCGCTGCCGACGCTTCGACAGACTGGCTGCCCGGTGGTCTTCGACGCAACCCATAGCGTTCAGCTGCCCGGCGGGCAGGGGGCCTCGTCCGGCGGTCAGCGCGAGCACGTGCCGGTGCTGGCGCGGGCTGCGGTTGCGGTCGGCGTGGCGGGCGTGTTTATGGAAACACACCCGGATCCGGAAAACGCGTTGTCCGACGGGCCCAACGCCTGGCCGCTACCCATGATGGCGGTGCTGCTGGCCCAGCTGAAGCAGCTCGATCTGGTGGCCAAGTCCCAGCCCTACATGGAATCCCGACTGAACCCGTCTACCTAAAATAAGAGGTCCAAGCATGAGCACCATTGAACAGGTCCACGCCCGGGAGATCCTGGATTCGCGCGGCAATCCGACGCTGGAAGCAGAGCTGCGTTTGTCCAGCGGACACGTGGGTCGTGCCGCCGTGCCGTCTGGCGCGTCCACCGGCGCTCGGGAGGCGCTGGAGCTGCGCGACGGTGATCCGGACCGTTACCTTGGCAAAGGCGTGCGGAAAGCCGTCGACAACGTCAACGGCGCGATCGCCGGCAAGCTGCAGGGCATGTCCGGCGACAATCAGCGCGAGATCGACGAGACCATGATTGCGCTCGACGGCACCGACAACAAGGCGACGCTCGGCGCCAACGCCACGCTCGGTGTGTCCCTGGCGCTGGCCCACGCCCGTGCGCTGAACGCGGGTCTGCCGCTCTGGGAGCATTTGTTGAGTGAAACGGTGACGCCCGAGCTGCCCGTGCCGATGATGAATATCCTCAATGGCGGCGCGCACGCGGACAACAGCGTTGATATGCAGGAGTTTATGGTCCTGCCCATCGGGGTGGGATCGTTCTCCGAGGCGCTGCGCTGCGGTACGGAGGTGTTCCACAGCCTGAAATCGGTGCTCAAGCAGCAGGGCCTGAACACGGCGGTGGGTGACGAGGGCGGCTTTGCGCCCAACCTGAGCTCCAACGAAGCAGCCGTGGAGACCCTGCTGGAAGCGATCGAGCAGACCGGCTATGCGGTGGGGCGCGAAATCTATCTGGGCCTTGACGTGGCCAGCTCCGAGTTCTTTAAGGACGGCGAGTACGTCCTGGAATCGGAGGGTCGCAGCTTTGCGCCGGAGGCGTTTGCCGACTACCTGGCGGATTGGGTGAGCCGGTACCCCATCATCAGCATCGAAGACGGTATGGCTGAAGACGACTGGGACGGCTGGAAGTATCTGACCGACAAGGTGGGCGGCAAGGCGCAGCTGGTCGGCGATGATCTTTTCGTGACTAACACGCAGATTCTCAAGCGCGGCATCGATACGGGCGTGGCCAACTCGATCCTGATCAAGTTCAACCAGATCGGCACGCTGACCGAGACGCTGGACGCCATCGGCATGGCGACCCAGGCTGACTACACCTCGGTGGTGTCACATCGCTCCGGCGAGACCGAGGACACCACCATCGCTGACCTGGCGGTCGCCAGCAGCGCCAACCAGATCAAAACCGGCTCACTCTGCCGGTCTGATCGCGTGGCCAAATATAACCAGCTGCTGCGGATCGAAGAGGCGCTCGGGGCTGAGGCCCGGTATGCGGGACAGGCCGCATTCAGTCGTTGGTTGGGCTGATCGGGCCGCTTCGGCGGCGCGGGTTCCACCGTTGACCTTTCATCCGGCACCGGTGACAATGCGCAAATCACGTGATTAAGTGGCGCTATGCGACTGATCAACCTCATGTTTATTGCGATTCTCCTGCTGCTTCAGCAGCAGCTGTGGTTCGCGCAGGGTGGCCTGCGTGATAGCTGGCGGCTGCAGCGCGCGGTGGAGGACCAGCAGGCGGCGAATCAGCGGCTGCTGGATCGCAATCGCTCGCTGCGGGCTCAGGTCCAGGACCTGAAGACCGGCTCGGAAGCGGTCGAGGAGCTGGCGCGAAGCGAGCTGGGGCTGCTGGGCCCCGATGAGTCGTTTTATCAGATCGTCGAAATCGGCCGGAGCTCGCGCTGACCGACGTCACCGCCTCGCAGCCGACCTCCCGGCTGCCTGACTGGCCCACCGTAAACCCACCCCCGACCGCCACGGGCCGGCTGAAAGTTCAGCCCGACGACTTTGTGGTGGATGAGCTGCTCGATCTCGACCTGACGGGCACGGGCGAATTCCTCTGGCTTCGGGTCGCCAAGCGTGCGGTTAACACCGCGGACGTTGCAAAGCTGCTGGCCGAGGGTGCCGGACTGCCCGCCAGGGCCGTGAGCTATTCGGGTCTCAAGGACCGGCAGGCCGTGGCCACCCAGTGGTTCAGCCTCCACCTGCCAGGTCTGCCCGATCCTGACCTCCCCGACGCGCTCAGCCCGGGAATAGAGATTCTGGAGCGCGTTCGCCACCAGAAAAAGCTGCGCCGCGGTACCCACCGCGCCAATCGCTTTCAGATCCTGCTGAGGGACTGCCGCCTGGAGCTCGATGACCTCAGCCGACGCTGTGACCAGGTGTCGCGCGAGGGTGTCCCCAACTACTTCGGCGGACAGCGTTTCGGCCGCAACGGCGACAACCTGCGACAGGTCCAAAGCTGGTACGCGGCCCAGCAGAGTGGACAGCGCTCGCGGCGACGCGGCCGCCACCTCGAAGGGCTGCTCCACTCGACGGCTCGCGCATTTTTATTCAACGAGGTGCTGGCCGAACGCGTGCGCGACGGCGACTGGGCCATGGGGCGGGACGGCGATATCTGGATGCTGGCCGGCACGCGCTCCATCTTTGGCCCCGAATCAATGACAGACGAGCTGCGGGCGCGCCGTGTGGCGGGTGACGTTACGCCGACCGGTCCGCTCTACGGTCGGTCGGGCGGCACCCTATGGCCAGTCTGGGAGAAGGCGTTGCTGGAGCGTCACCCCGAGCTGACCGGCGGTCTCGATGCTGCGGGCGCCCGGCCGGCGCGCCGCCGCCTGAGCCTGAGACCTCACAATTTTCAGTGGACGGTCGACGGCGACCAGCTCAGCCTGTCTTTTGAGCTGGCGCGCGGCGAGTTTGCCACCGTTGTGCTCCGGGAGCTGATCAATGTTGACGCTCAGTCCGTGAGGTAGATAAGCCACTCTCGTAGATCGATGGCGCCGGTAGCTGCCAGCAGGGGCACCACGCAGGTAGCGAGCGCGACGGTGAGGACAAACCCGGGCCAGCCCAGGCGGCCCGACAGCCCGGCCAGCAGCGCGATGCCGCCACCGCCGCCCAGAAGAAAATTGCCCGGCACGTTGAGCAGGAGCCCGAGGAGCACGTAGTCCGCCGGACCGCCGCGGTTCCTCAGCCAGCCCGCGGCACGGTGGGTCAGCCGGTGGCCGGCCAGCGCGGCATCCCGCTGATCGTCAAAGTGGCGCGCCTGCTCCCGCCAGCGGCGCAGGATGGGGAGCTGAAGGCAGTGGCCGCGGAGATAAACGCCGGCGCCGAAGGCCAGATTCAGACCGGCGAGAGTGGCCAGATAGGCCACGAGGGCGCCGACCTTGCCGAAGACCAGCATCATCAGCAGCCCCAGCTCGATGCCCGGCATAAACGGCAGCGCCAGCAACAGCGCGTAGCTGACGCCGCTGGAAATCAGCAGCGCCGGCGTCTGCCGCGCGTCGGTGAGCAGCTGAACCAGATCCATCTCCAGATCCCAGAGCAGGACGGCTGCCGTCGCTGCGAGCAGGAGGACCAGTACTAACGCGGTGATGCTTCGCCGGCGAGCGCGCCGGAGCGCAGCGTCGGGGACCGTTGGCCGCGGCGAGCGGCTGGCGTTAGCCGGAGCGGCGTCCGGCGTATTTGCGGGCTGAGCGGGTTCGTTCATCTGCCGGCCTAAGTCGAGAGCATTACCCTACAGACGCCAGGGTCGCTTGGCCCGTGCCAGGGGTTGCCGGCGCAGTCCGTATCGCGCCGGCTCAGCCGGCGCTCAGCAGCACGTAAACCGCGCCCGTTCCGCCGTCGTTTGGGCGGGCTGAGGTGAAGGCGAGCACCGCTTTGCGCCGGCGCAAAAGGCTGTTGGTCAAACCCTTCAGCACCGGACCGCGCGACTTTGAGCGCAAGCCCTTGCCGTGAATGATTTTGACGCAGGTGATGCCGCGCTGCTGGCAGTAGTCGATGAAGTCCAGCACGCTGACCCGCGCGGCCTCGATGTTCATTTGGTGCAGGTCGAGCTCGGCGCCGACGCTGTACTGACCGCGGCGCAGCTTCTTCAGCAGCTTGGGCGACAAACCGTCGCGGACAAAGTTGAGCTCCTCCCCGGACTCGACCTCGGCCCAGTCGATCTCGCCCCGCTTCAGCTCGTCCATCACCCGGCGTTCGTCGGCGCGGCTGTGTCGATTCGACGGTGGCGGGGGCGGTTTGCGCCGGCGCTCGCGGGTTCTTTTGATGGGCCGCACGTCGGCCATCTCCTGACGAAAAAGATCCAGATCATCGGCCTCCGGCGCTCGCGAATCGCCTTTGGGTGGCTTGGTCGAATCGCTGGGCGGGGGCGGGCTCATGGCGGGTGAAACGGTGACTCATTCAGGCGGCTGCCGGGCAATTCCAGTATATTACCCGCTTCTTTTTTGAGAAGCGCACGGATGCATATTCTGATCAGCAACGACGACGGACTGGACGCGCCGGGCATCGAGATGCTCGAGCGTCAGATCAGCCGGGTCGCCGAGGTCACCGTGGTGGCGCCCGACCGCGACCACAGCGGTGCGTCCAACTCGCTGACGCTGAGCGCGCCCATCCGAATTTTGCACCATGCCGGCCACCGCTATCGCGTCGCCGGAACGCCTACCGACTGCGTGCACCTCGCGCTGACCGGGCTGCTGGACCCGGAACCCGACATGGTGGTTTCCGGCATTAACGCCGGCGCTAACCTCGGTGACGACGTGATCTATTCCGGCACCGTCGCCGCCGCCATGGAGGGGCGCTACTGCGGGCTGCCGGCGGTGGCCGTATCGCTGGTTTATGACAACCGGCCGCGTCACTTCGAGACCGCCGGGCTGGCGGCGGTGCAGATTGTCCAGCGCCTGGTGAGCGATCCGCTGCCGGCGGACACGATACTCAACGTCAACGTGCCGGATATTCCCTGGGATCAGGTTGCCGGCTTTGAAGTGACCCGGCTGGGGCACCGCCATCGCGCTGAACCGTTCGTCAAGCAGCACGATCCCCGCGGGCGACCGGTTTACTGGATCGGCGCGGCCGGTCCCGCGCTGGACGCAGGTCCCGGTACCGATTTTCACGCGATCAGCCGCGGCTGCGTGTCGGTCACGCCGATCCACGTGGATCTGACCCGCTACACGGCGCTGGAAACGGTGGGCAGCTGGGTCAGTGGCCTGGACCGGGCGCTGACCAACCCGGCGGAGGCTGCCGCGCCCGCCGCGACGACGGACGTGTCACGCCGTTGAACAACCCGGGTACGCAGTCGGTCGCCGGCATCGGCATGACCTCTGCGCGCACGCGCCAGCGGCTCATCGAGCGGCTGCGCCAGGGTGGGGTCACCGACCAGCGCGTGCTGGACGCGGTGGCCGCCGTGCCGCGCCATCAGTTTGTCGACGAGGCCATGGCCAGCCGCGCGTACGAGGATACGGCGCTGCCCATCGGACGCGGGCAAACCATTTCGCAGCCGCTGGTGGTGGCGACCATGACGCAGGCGCTGCTGACGGACGGACCGCTGGAGAGTGTGTTGGAAATCGGCACCGGGTCGGGTTACCAGGCCGCCGTTTTGGCGCTGCTTGTGCCGCAGGTGTTTACGGTGGAGCGAATCGATGAGCTGTCGCGGCAGGCGCGGCGACGCTTTCGCCATCTGAAGATCCGCAACATTCGCGCCAAGCAGGCGGACGGCGGCGAGGGCTGGGCCCAGAACGCGCCGTATGACGGCGTCATGATCACCGCCGCCGCTGACCACGTGCCGCAGGCGCTGTTCGATCAGGTGGCGCCCGGCGGTGTGCTGGTGGCGCCGGTGGGGCCGGTGGGCGGCGTTCAGCGGCTGCTTAAGTTCTCGCGGCGGGCGGCGGGTTTCCGCCGGCAGGATCTTGGGGCGGTGGTGTTTGTGCCGCTGCTTAGTGGGCTGGAATAGGTTCTGCGAACGCTGCGGAAATGAATCCTGTTGCCCCTGAAAAAGCGTCAATGTAGGCGCGAGGAGAGAAATCTGGTGGGTCCAAATGAACGACGAGCAACGCCCAGTGACGCTTTTTCAGGGGCAACCCGCAGGGCCGGGCCCCTGTTCCCGCCGGCGGCGTTGTCAGTCGCTTGTTTAGCGGTGCTAAACGGCGCTCCCTCCGCCTTGCCGGACGAAAACAGGGACTCCGGCAGGGTCCATTTCCGCAGCGTTCGCAGGCCCTAAATGGGGCTGTTTGCGCCGCTCTACGACACGACGCTGCGCTGGTCGCAGCACCGTCTTGCGCCCCGCTATCTGGCGGGATTGAGTTTCGCCGAGTCCACCTTTTTTCCGGTGCCGCCGGACGTGATGCTGATTCCCATGGTGCTCGGCAAGCCGGCAAGATGGCTCCAGCTGGCGGGCCTGTGCACGGTGATGTCGGTGCTGGGTGGCCTGTTTGGTTATCTGATCGGGGTCTTTGCGTTCGAGCTGATCGAGCCGCTGCTCCATCGCTTCGGCTACTGGGAAACCTTCGAAAAAGCGCAAGCTGGCTTTCAGGAGTATGGCTTCTGGGTGGTCCTGCTGGCGGGCTTTTCGCCGATTCCGTACAAGATCTTTACCATCGCCAGCGGCACTGTCGGCATGGCGCTGCTGCCCTTTGCGATCGGCTCCCTGATCGGTCGGGGCGGCCGGTTTTTCCTGGTGGCTGGCCTGATCCGGCTGGGCGGCGTCAAGGCGGCGGACAAGATTCGGCAGTACGTTGAGGTACTGGGCTGGCTGCTGGTGGTGCTGGTGGTGGCGGCGGTGCTGTGGCTGCGCCACTAGGGCGCCGGCCCACCGGGCGGCTTTCGATCGCCCTGGTCTCGCTTCTGGTCACCGCGCTCGCGGCGTGCAGCTATCGCGCCGCGCCGCCGGAAAAGCGCCGACCCGCGCCGCGCTATGAGCCGGCGGCGCCCGGATCTACTCGGATTCAGCGCCCCTCGTTCTATACGGTAAAGCGCGGGGACACGCTTTACGCCATCGCCTGGCGCTATGGTTTGGACTATCGGGATCTGGCGCGCTGGAATCGCGTTCAGGCGCCGTTTGTGATCCATCCGCAGCAGCCGCTGCGTCTGTATCCGCCGCGGGTTGTGGCGACTCCGGTTCGAACATCGTCAACTGCATCGACAGCGGCGCCGCCGCCGAGAGCCCAGGAGTCGACGCCGAGGCTGTCCGCCGCGACTCCCCCGACAGCCTCAAGCAATACCCCCGCAGTGCGACCGTCAGCGAAGCCGCGAGCCACCGCCGCGACCCCGGCCAAACCCAAACCGGCCGCCACCAGCGGGGCCGTCGCCTGGCGCTGGCCTCTGGAGGGAAAGGTGTTGGCCGAGTTTTCGAACGCGGCGCCCAACCTTCAAGGTCTCGACATTGCGGCCGCCCCGGGCACCGCGGTCCAGGCGGCCGCAGCCGGGGAAGTGGTCTACAGCGGCAACGGGCTGGTGGGGTATGGCGAGCTCATTATCATTAAACACAGCGATCGCTATCTCAGCGCCTACGCCCACAACCGCCAGCGTTTTGTGAGGGAAGGGCAGGCGGTTGGTGCTGGGGAAAAGATCGCCGAAGTTGGGTCGAATGGCAGTCAAAAGTCACGACTGCACTTCCAAATTCGGGAAAACGGAAAACCGGTCAACCCCCGGAAACACCTGCCGAAGCGCTAAACGTCAAGGGTGGTGCACGGTTTTTTAACAAAGATTTGAGGTGTTTGGGCTAGCATGGCGTTTCAAGGATGGAACGACGCCTGAGGATCAGGCAGGGATAAGGGAATATGCATGCACTGAAAGCGCAGGAGCGCTCGTCAGCGCTGGAGCCAATGGCATCCGGTGTTGGTGCAGCCAGCGCAGACTCAACCACCGTTTACCTCTCGTCGATCGGCGCCGCGCCGCTGCTCACCGCCGAGGAGGAAGTTCACTTCACCAGGGCCTGGCGCCAGGGCGATCAAAACGGTCGCCAGCGGATGATCGAATCGAATCTGCGACTGGTCGTCAATATCGCCCGCCGCTACGCCAATCGCGGCCTGCCGCTGTTAGACCTTATAGAGGAAGGCAATCTCGGCTTGATCAGGGCCGTCGAAAAATTTGATCCCGAACGGGGCTTCCGCTTTTCCACCTACGCCACCTGGTGGATTCGCCAGGCGGTGGAGCGCGCCATCATGAACCAGGCACGGACGGTGCGACTACCGATCCACGTGGTGCGGGACGTGGCCGCCTACCTGCGCGCAGCGCGGGAACTGGCGCAGCAGCTCGATCGGGCACCGACGCGCGAAGAGATTGCGCAGCAGCTTGACGTTTCGCTCGAGCAGGTGGATCGGTTGGCCTGTCTGAACGAACGCTCGACCTCCATCGACGGGCCCATGGGGACAGACGGCGACCGCCAGCTCCTCGATGCCCTGGCGGACGACAACAACCCCGACCCGTGCGAAATCGTTGCGGACAATCGGCTGGGGGGACAGGTCGATGAGTGGCTGGGGCGCCTGCCCGACCGCGAGCGGGAGGTGCTGGAACGACGCTTCGGCCTGCACGGCTATACCAGCCAAACGCTGTCCGATGTCGGTCGGGAAATGGGTGTGACCCGGGAACGGGTCCGCCAGATCCAGATCCAGGCGCTCCGTCGCCTGCGGCAAATCTCCAGTGCCTGCGGCGTTGAGGAAACACCGCTGTTCGATTAAGGCCTGTGGCCGCCGGCGACTCTTAGGTCACCGGAAAGATCAGCGCCAGCATGGCCGCCCGACCCTCGTCGAGCAGGATGTTAAAAGTGCGGCAGGCGGCGGCGTTGTGCATCGACTCCAGCCCGACGTGAGCCGCCATAATCGAGGCTGCGAAGGGCGGCGGTGGAAAGGTCAACGTGGCGCCTGTGCCCAGGATCACCAGCTCCGGCCGCCAGTCGAGCATCATCGCCGCCTGGTCGCGGTCGAGCTGAGCGGCGTCGGTCACCGACCACTCGGCGTTTAGCTGCTGGCCGGAAACGAGCAGGCTTTGGGTGTAATGCTGCTGCCCGATGATCACGCCGTCGTCGCTCAGGCTGCGAATGGCGTTGGGGGGCGCGTTATGAAGCGTCAGATCCATCAGCGGGGCAGGGCCAGCTGCGGTTTCTCCGGGTGCGGTCGGTAAAGGCAGCACACCTGGCCGATTTGCTGAACCACCGCTGCCCCGGTTGAGTCGCGAACGGTGTCGATCCAGCCGCTGCGCTGTTCCCGGTCGCCGCGCAGCTTTAGCTTGACCAGCTCGTGCGTGTCCAGCGCCAGCTCCAGCTCCGCCAGCACACCCTCCGTCAGGCCGTTATTGCCGACCGTAACAACCGGCTTTAGTCCATGCGCCAGGCCGCGCAGAAAGCGCGTCTGGCTGCGGGTCAGATTGTTCACAATGTTCTCATCTGGTGTGGGATAGTGTCCGTCCCAGTATCGCTTATGTCGGTGACCCTTGGCGAGATCCAAGAGCAGCAAGAAATGGCTGGCTGAGCATTTCGACGACGAGTACGTGCTTCGCGCGCAGCGCGAGGGACTAAGGTCGCGGGCAGCATTCAAGCTGCAGGAGCTGCAGGAGCGGTATCAGCTGGTCCGACCGGGGATGACCGTGGTGGACCTTGGCGCTGCTCCCGGGGGCTGGGTCCAGCTGGTGCTTCGCTGGCTTAAGGGCAAGGGCCGGGCGGTGGGTCTGGACCTGCTGCCGATCGAGCCGATGGAGGGCGCGCTGCTGATTCAGGGCGACTTCACCGAAGACGAGCCGCTGGCGGCCCTGACGGAGTCGCTTGAGGGTCAGCCGGTCGATCTTGTGTTATCGGACATGGCGCCCAATATCTCCGGTATGCGCGCGGTCGACCAGCCGCGTGCGATGTACCTGGTGGAGCTGGCGCAAGACTTCGCCCGGCAGCACCTCCGCAAAGGCGGCACGCTGCTGATGAAGGTGTTTCAGGGTGAGGGTTTTGACGAACTGGTGAGGCAGCTGCGGACGGATTTTTCGACCGTCAGCGTGGTCAAACCCAAAGCGTCCCGACCCCGGAGCCGAGAGGTGTACGTTTTGGCACGTGGCGCACGCTGAGAGGCGGTGCTATCGTGCCGGTCAAGAGAAGTTGACACTTGCCGATTTCGTAAGGCAAGGGTGGGCGCAAAGCCGCCGAGCGGCGCGTCCTTTCAAGAGGTAGAGCATTGAGAAACGATATGGCAAAGAACCTGGTCCTTTGGATCATCATCGCGGTTGTCCTGATGTCGGTGTTCAACACCTTCTCGCCGCGCGGATCCGCAAATGCTCCGGTCGCGTACTCGGAGTTTTTAAGCGAAGTTCGCAACGGCCAGGTTTCCAAGGTCCGCATTCAAGAGTCGCCCGACGGCCGGGTTATCGCCTACGAGTCGAGCAATGGTGATATCAACGAAACCTTTGCGCCGGACGATGAAAAGCTGATCGACGATCTGGTCACAAGGGACGTGCAGATCGAGGTGAAGCCGCCCGAGCGTCGTTCGCTGCTGGTGGACATCTTTATTTCCTGGTTCCCGTTCCTGCTCCTGATCGGCCTGTGGATCTTCTTCATGCGCCAGATGCAGGGCGGTGGTGGCGGCCGTGGAGCCATGTCCTTTGGGAAGTCACGCGCGCGGCTGCAGGGCGAGGATCAGGTGAAGGTCACCTTCGCAGACGTTGCCGGCGTTGAGGAAGCCAAGCAGGAAGTCACCGAGCTGGTGGAGTTCCTGAAGGACCCGGGCAAGTTCCAGCGCCTGGGTGGTCAAATTCCACGCGGCGTGCTGATGGTTGGGTCGCCGGGTACCGGTAAGACGCTGCTGGCCAAGGCGGTCGCGGGCGAGGCCAAGGTGCCGTTCTTTACGATCTCCGGCTCGGATTTTGTCGAAATGTTTGTCGGTGTCGGCGCCTCTCGAGTGCGCGACATGTTCGATCAAGCCAAAAAGCACGCGCCGTGCATCATTTTCATCGACGAAATCGATGCGGTCGGCCGCCATCGTGGCGCCGGTCTCGGTGGCGGGCACGACGAGCGCGAGCAGACTCTGAACCAGCTGCTCGTTGAGATGGACGGCTTTGAGGGCAACGAGGGCATCATTGTGGTGGCCGCAACCAACCGCCCCGACGTTCTCGATCCGGCGCTGCTGCGCCCCGGTCGCTTCGACCGCCAGGTGGTGGTGCCGCTGCCGGACGTGCGCGGTCGCGAGCAGATCCTCAAAGTGCACATGCGAAAGGTGCCCTACAGCTCCAACGTTGATGCCCGGGTTCTGGCCCGGAGCACGCCGGGGTTCTCGGGGGCGGACCTCGCGAACCTCGTTAATGAGGCGGCGCTGTTTGCGGCTCGCGAGGACTCCAAAGACGTCAACATGGAGCACTTCGAGCGCGCGAAAGATAAGCTGATGATGGGCGCCGAGCGTCGTTCGATGGTGATGAGCGAAGACGAAAAGCGTCTGACCGCTTACCACGAAGCGGGTCACGCAATAGTCGGCCGGCTGGTGCCTGAGCACGACCCGGTTTACAAGGTCAGCATCATCCCTCGCGGGCGAGCGCTGGGTGTCACGATGTTTCTCCCTGAGGAGGACAAGTACAGCCAGAGCCTCACCCAGCTCCAGAGCCAGCTGTGCAGCCTTTACGGCGGCCGGATTGCCGAGGAGCTGATCTTCGGCAAGGACAGGGTTACAACCGGTGCCTCCAACGACATCGAGCGGGCTACCGATCTCGCGCGCCTGATGGTTCAGCGCTGGGGTCTGTCTGACGCGCTCGGACCGGTCGCTTACGGCGAGCAGGAGGAGGAGGTTTTCCTGGGTCGTTCGGTCACCCAGCACAAGGCGGTTGCCGAAGAGACGGCCCGGCAGATTGATTCGGAGGTCCGTCGCATTCTCGATGAAGCCTACGGTCGGGCGACTCGCCTGCTCAAGGAAAACGAGAAGAAGATGCACGTCATGGCCGAGGCCCTGATGAAGTACGAGACGATCGATTCCGGTCAGATCGACGACATCATGGACGGACGCACGCCCGGACCACCGCGCGACTGGTGGGACACGCCGGACGACGACACCGGCAGCGGCGGTTCTCGCGTCACCGCCTCGACCCAGGACGAGCCCCCGCTGGGCGGCCCGGCCGAACAGCACTAAGAGACCCAGACAGAGAACCTAGGGCCCGAACCTCGTTCGGGCCCCATCCTTTCCACCGGCGCGTTTTCTTTGGCCGGCTTGTGCAGCACGATCTCTTGCCATGGTGACGCAACCTTCGGACACCTTTACGGTCGGGCCGCTGACGCTGCCAAAGCCGGCGCTGCTGGGCGTGCTGAACGTCACTCCCGATTCTTTTTCTGACGGCGGTCGCTACGC
Source organism: Pseudomonadota bacterium (assembly GCA_039033415.1). Classification (NCBI taxonomy): domain Bacteria; kingdom Pseudomonadati; phylum Pseudomonadota; species Pseudomonadota bacterium. The sequence continues at coordinate 83,686 of JBCCCR010000022.1, forward strand.
TACGCTGGACCGCGCCGTGGCGGCTGCCGAGCGGATGGCGGCGCAAGGTGCTGATCTGATCGACGTTGGCGGGGAGTCCACCCGACCGGGCGCGGAGCCGGTCAGCACCGAAGAGGAGCTGGCGCGGGTTGTGCCGGTGGTTGAAGCGCTGGCGTCCCGGATCGCAACGCCGATCTCGGTCGACACCTCTCACCCTGAGGTCATGCGGGCCGCGCTGGCTGCAGGTGCTCAGCTGGTCAACGACGTACGGGCCCTGTCGCGGCCAGGTGCGTTGGAGGCGGTCGCGGAAAGTGACGCCGCCGTTTGCCTGATGCACATGCGCGGTACACCGCTCACCATGCAGACGAATCCAGACTATGCTGAGGTGGTGGATGAGGTCGCGGCGTTTCTTGAGCACGCGGTGCAGCGCTGCGAGGGAGCCGGCATCACCCGGAGCCGAATCATGATCGATCCGGGCTTTGGTTTTGGCAAAACGCTGCAACACAATTTAACCCTGCTCGCGCGCTTGCCTGAGCTACAGTCGACGGGCTGCCCCGTGCTGGTTGGCGTGTCCCGCAAGTCGATGTTTGGACAGCTGCTGGATCGGGCGGTTGACGAACGGCTTGCCGGAACGCTGGCGGCAGGGCAGCTGGCGCTGGACGGTGGCGCCCACGTCCTGCGGGTTCACGACGTGGCGGAGCACCACGATATGCGCCAGGTCTGGCAACGCGTACGCGCGCTGCGACACAACTCAACTTAAACGATGGTCGGCCAGGGAACGCCGGCCAGGGGAAACCACCATGAGCCGAAAATATTTTGGTACTGACGGCATTCGGGGCCGTGTCGGGGATGAGGTTATCAACGCCCAGTTTGCCCTCAAGCTGGGCCATGCGATGGGTAGCGTGCTGCGACGCCGCGGCGCTCCGCTGGTGGTGATCGGCAAAGACACACGTATCTCGGGCTATATGTTTGAGGCCGCGCTGGAAGCCGGTCTGGCGGCAGCCGGGGCCGATATTCGACTGCTGGGACCCATGCCGACCCCCGCGGTGGCATTTATCACCCGCACCCTGCGAGCCGGCGCCGGCATCGTGATCAGCGCCTCGCACAATCCTCATTACGACAACGGCTTTAAGTTCTTTAGCAGCGCCGGCGAGAAGCTGCCGGACGAAGTGGAGGCAGAGATTGAGCTGGAGCTGGACCGGCCGTTCAGCACAGTGGACTCCGGCAGCTTAGGACGGGCTCAGCGCGTGGAAGATGCGGCCGGGCGCTACGTCGAGTTTTGCAAGCGCACCATTCCTTATACAAGCTCGCTGGCCGGCATCAAGATGGTGCTCGACTGCGCCAACGGTGCCACGTACGACGTGGGGCCAGCCGTGTTCACCGAGCTGGGTGCGGAGGTGGTTGCCATCGGGAACGAGCCCGATGGGCTCAATATCAACGAAAAGGCCGGGTCCCTGCATCCTGAGCTGCTGCAGCAGGCGGTCGTGGAACACCAGGCAGATCTTGGCATCGCGTTCGACGGCGACGGCGACCGCGTGCAGATGGTCGACGGTTCCGGCGAGCTGATCGATGGTGATCAGCTCCTCTACATCATCGCCCGACACCGCGAGGACGCGGGCCGCCTCGGTGGCGGTATCGTCGGCACGCTGATGACCAACTTTGGGCTGGAGACCTGCTTCCGAGAGCGGGGCATCAACTTCGTGAGGGCTGACGTCGGCGACCGCTTTGTGCACCAGCAGCTGCTCAAGCGTGGCTGGCTGGTGGGTGGTGAGGCGTCCGGGCACATTCTCTGTCTTGACAAAACCACCACCGGCGATGCCATTATCAGTGCTCTGGAGGTGCTGGAGATTTTGTCCTCCAGCGGGCAGACCCTGGCGCAGGCCGCCCATGGCTTTGAGAAGTTTCCGCAGACCATGATCAACGTGCCGGTGAAGGGTAAGGTGGCGATGGACAGCTCCGCCACCGTGCTCGACGCCGTCAAAGATGTTGAGGCGAGCCTCGGCAATGACGGCCGGGTGATTCTCCGTCCTTCCGGCACCGAACCTGTGGTTCGGGTGACGGTCGAGGGTCGACGTGGCGGCCAGGTTGACGAACTCGCGCAGCAGCTGGCGCAGGTGGTACAGGAGGAATTTAGCTAGTGCAGGAAACCCAGAAGGTCCCGACGCTGGACCTGTCGACGTTTGAGGTCGATCCCGAAGGGTTTGTGACGGCGCTGGGCGAGGCCTACCAGCGCTACGGTTTTTGCGGCATCCGCAACCATGGCATCAGCGACGCCGTGATGGGCTCCGCGTATCGCGTGTTCCAGGAATTTTTTGCGCTGCCCGCGGCGGTTAAGCAGGCGTATGCCGCCGGTGAGGGCGGGGCCCGAGGCTATACCGGCATCGGGATCGAAACGGCCAAGGATGCGCAGCATCCCGACCTCAAGGAGTTCTGGCACGTGGGCCGGGAACTGCCGGTCGATCATCCGCAGCGAGACCGCATGCCGCCCAACCAGTGGCCCACGGAGGTGGCCGAGTTCCGGGAAAACGCCTACGCACTCTACGAGGCGCTCGACGACCTGGGTCGCCGCGTGCTGCAAGCGATGGCGCTTTACCTTGGACAGGACGAACGCTACTTCGACTCCCGGGTCAACGAGGGCAACAGCATCCTTCGACCGATTCACTATCCGCCCATCGAGGAAGAAACGCCATCGGTGCGGGCGGGACGGCACGAAGACATCAACCTGATCACGCTGCTGATCGGTTCCGAGCAGCCGGGCCTGGAAATTTTGAGCCGCAGCGGTGACTGGGTACCCGTGACCACGGTTCCCGGGGCCATCATGTGCAACATCGGCGACATGATGCAGCGGCTGACCAACCACGTGTTTCCGTCGACCACCCACCGGGTGGTGAATCCGCCCGGGGACGAGGCGCTGAAGCCGCGCTACTCGATTCCCTTTTTCCTGCATCCCAACGCCGATTTTATGATCGAAACGCTGTCGACCTGTATCAGCGAAGATCGGCCCAACCGCTACCCCGAGGCGCTGTCGTCGCACGACTACCTCGAGCAGCGGCTGGTCGAAATCGGGCTCAAAAGCTGACGGTGGCGCGCGTCGATCTCACGTCGATCAGAGCCCGGCGGGTGATGCTGCCCGTTTTGCTTTTGCTGACGTTTGCATCGGGCCTGAGGACCGCGGTCGGCGAGACGATTCCCGCCGGGGTGACGCTGCTGGCCCAGCTGGCCGACCGGGGTGACGCTGACGCGCAGTACGGGCTCGGTACCTGGTACATGGAAAACCACGCGTCGCAGTCCGAGCTGGAACAGGCCCGGGACTGGCTGCTGCAGGCAGCGCGCCAGCAGCACGTTCACGCCATGTTCCGCCTCGGCGTCATGCTTAACCGATTCGATAGCCTGCGCGATGAAGGGCAGTCGATGACCTGGGTTCGCGGCGCGGCTGAGGCCGGGCTGGCGGATGCCCAGGCGCTGTTTGGTATGTACCTGTTTCAGGGGTTGGACGGCAGCACGCCCGACTGTACCGCCGCGGCCGGCTGGCTGGAGAAAGCGGACGCGGTGGGTCACGAGACCGCCCAGAGCAATCTCGTGTGGGTGCTGGCGACCTGCCCGGTGGAGGGTCAGCGCGATGGATCCCGCGCGCTGCGCCTGGCCTTCGATCAGGTCTATCGACGAGGCATGAAGACCGCCAATCAGATGGACAACCTCGCCGCCGCCTACGCGGCCGCCGGCGATTTTCTGAGCGCTGAGGTGGCTCAGCGGGAGGCGCTGGCGATGGAGGAGGACCCGGAAGTCAAAGCGATTTTTCAGGAGCACCTCGACAGCTACCTCAAGCGTGAGGCCTGGGTGGAGCATCCGACGCCTCGCTAGCCGGCCCCGGAAGCCTCCGATTCTGGCCCGAATACGCATTAGTCAGCCTTTTCTTCGTCCTCACTCAGGCCTCAGCCAGCGGGTTGATCGGGCCAGCGCCCAGGGCGCTGAACTACGACGACTTGCGTACTTGGTCAGTCGCCCTACAATAAAAGTGCTGTTTTTCATCGAGTGCCACGATGTTGAAAAAGAACAAGATCCAGAGCCTGTCGGCTCTTCTGGGGCTATGGCTTTGCGCTGACGTGCTGGCGCAATCCATTGAGCTGAACCTGACGAAGGCTGTCTCGGACAGCAACGGCGCGGCCGTTGACGGGGCTTCAGCCGGGGACCTCCTCGGCTGGGCCGTGAGCGGGGACGGCGACTACAACGGCGACGGCATCAACGATCTGGCGATCGCCGCGCAGGGTTTCGACGTTGTCGGTGCCAACGGTACGTCCAACAACGCCGGTGCCGTCTACGTGGTCTTCGGCAGCAGCGAAGGCTTCGATCAAATCGATCTGGCCGGGCTCACGGCGGCTGGCGGCGGCGACGGCAGCCGCGGCTTTGTCCTGTTTGGCCAGCTCACCAACGAAAACGTCGGCAACGCGCTGGCGAGCGCTGGCGACGTGAATGGCGACGGTATCGACGATCTGCTGATCGGCTCCACCACGATGCAAAACGCCCTGGGGGGCGGCGGTGTCTACCTGATTTTCGGTCGCAGCGCCGCTGACCCGATGCCGGCGGAGTTCTTTCTGAGCAACCTGCGGACCTCAGACAACGTCAACAGCGGCTTTGGTGTTGTGCTGGAGGGCAGTCAGGCCGGTGGCCGGTCCGGCACCGCCCTGGTCGGCAACATCGACGTCAACGTCGACGGCCGGTCAGATATGGTGATTGGCAGCCTCTTTTTCGGCGCGGGTCGGACCCCGCGGCCGGGGATCATCAACGTGCTTTATGGCCGCTCGGCCGATAACCCGTGGCCGGCGGTTCAGCGGCTCATCGATCTGCGCGACAACCTCGGCACCGGTGACGAAGGCTTTCAGATTATCGGCGACGTGGCCTCAAGCGCGCTGGGCAGCCGCCTGGCCGCTACGGGCGATTTTACCGGGGACGGTTTCGATGATTTTGTGATGGGTTCACCCAGCGCGAGCGCGTCGGACGGCATTGGCAACAGCGCGGGCTTTTTGATACCCGGCCGTGTATCGGGTCCGGGTGAGGGCTATGGCAGCGGGCTTAACCTGTCGCTTGAAGAGGAGCGGGTTTTTGTCCACCGCCTGCTCGGCGACGTGGCCGAGGACCAGGCGGGTGAAGCGGTGGCCGGCCTGGGCGACGTCAACGGTGATGGACGGCCGGATCTGGCGGTGAGTGCGCCCCTGGCTGACCACAACGGCGAAGACAGCGGCAGCGTCTACGTGTTCTATGGTCGGCCAGCCTCGCGACCGGTGCCGGAGAGCTATTCGCTGGCCGGGCTGCTGCCGGAGAACGGCGGCGACGGCAGCGATGGCTTTGTGCTGGTCGGCGCCCCGGGGCAGGAACTCGGTGACGCAATCGCGGGTGCGGGTGACTTCAACGGTGACGGGCTGGACGATTTCCTGGTTGGCGCCAAGGCGGACGGCCAGGGCGCCCAGGAGGCGGGTGCCGTCTATGTGGTCTACGGCCGAGCCGGCGGCTTTCCGGCGCGGGTGGAAGTCGCGGGCCTGAGCGCCAGTGACCAGGGGCAGAAGCTCCTCGGCGAAGCGGTAGACGATAGCGTCGGTGATCGGCTCGCCGTCGGGCGCGATCTCGATCGGGACGGCAACCCCGAGATTTTGGTCGGCGCTCGTCAGGTGGACGTGGCGGGAGCCAACGATGGACGTATCTACGCGATCAATGGCCAAGGCGGCTCGCTGGCTGGCCTGGTGGGGGCTGACAGCCGGGCTTGGTACGACCCGCAGCGCGCCGGCGAGGGGATTATGGTTGAGGTGGGCACCCTGGACGGCGGTCCGTCCCTGTTTGTGACCTGGTATACGCACGTTGGCGGTGAGCAGCTCTGGCTGGCTGCCGGGCCGGTGAGCCTGGAGCCTGACCAGACGGAGGTCACCATGGACCTGCTGAGCACCTCGGGCGGCAGCTTCGGCGCTGATTTTGACGCTGATGCGGTGGCGTTTGACGTCTGGGGCAGCGTCACCTTCACCCGAGTTGCGTGCGATCAGCTGCTGTGGCGCTATCAGGGGCCACCCGAAATCGGCGGCGGCCAGCGCCAGTTCCTGCCGCTGCTCAGCGACCTGCTGCAGCAGCCCGGCTGCACCGACAACTCGGATGCCAAAGGCGCGGCGGGTGCCAGCCTGGGCGCGGGCAGCGCCGGCGCCTGGTGGGATCCGGCGCGGGCTGGCGAAGGTGTGGTAGTGGACCTGGAAACGCGGGGCGCCCAGCCGACGCTGTTTTTCAGCTGGTTTACCTACCACGACGGCGCCCAGCGCTGGCTGGTGGGCAGCGCAGCCTTTGACCCGGCAAGCGGCATAGTTGAGCCGCTGTCGCTGGTCGAACCGGCCGGCGCGCAGTTTGGCGCCGCCTTCAATCCGCAGGATGTGTTCAACCGCCCCTGGGGCCAGGCGACGCTTAGCTTCTCCGCCTGTAACGGCCTGGCGGTTCAGTACGAGGGGGCGTTCGACGGCGGGTCAGATCAGGCCGGGAGCCTGTCCCTGGTGCGATTCACCGGCCAGCCGTTTGGTCTGAGCTGCCCCTGACCCCCTGTCCATGAGGTCCTGTTTCAGGGCCACCTCGTCAGGCTTGCGCCCCCGCAACGCCGCCGTTATCCTTGCGCGTCAATTTTCGGGGAGTGATGTCTATGCGCCGCGTGATGGTCGCCGGCAACTGGAAAATGCATGGAAGCTTCGCGGGTAACCGCCAGCTGGTCGAGGCGATCAGCGCGGGGCTGCCGGCGGAGTCGTCGGTGGACGTGGCGGTGTTTGTGCCTGGGCCATACCTGGCGGCCACGGTCGAGCTGGTCCGAGGCTCGCCGGTTGCAGTCGGCGCGCAGGATGTGAGCGTCCATGAGCAAGGTGCCTACACCGGCGAAACCAGCAGCGCGATGATCGGTGACTGTGGCGCCACCATGACCTTGGTAGGACACTCCGAGCGCCGTACCCTTCACGGCGAGAGTAATGAGCAGGTAGCGCTCAAGGCCAAAGCGGCGCTGGGCTCCGGGCTGACGCCCGTCGTGTGCATCGGGGAGACGCTCGCGCAGCGCGAGGCCGGCACCACCGAAGCGGTGGTCGCCGAACAGATTGACGCCGTCATCGATCAGCTCGAAATAGCTGGCTTAGGCCGCTGCGTGCTGGCCTACGAGCCGGTATGGGCCATCGGCACCGGCGTCACGGCGAGCCCGGAACAGGCGCAGGACGTACACGCGTTTATCCGGTCCAAAATCGCCGCATTGGATGCTACAATAGGCGGTCAACTTCGCATTCTTTACGGCGGCAGCGTGAAGGGCAGCAATGCCGGCGAGCTGTTTGCCATGGCGGACATCGACGGCGGCCTGATTGGCGGTGCTTCGTTGTCTGCCGAAAATTTCCTGCCGATCTGCCACGCCGGGGAACAAGCCTGAGGCGCGCGGGTCTGAGTGCAGTGATCTGAACGGATAGTTACATGGACGCCATATTCAGCATTATTCAGGTGTTAATCGCGATCGCGATGATCGCCATCATCCTGATCCAGCGGGGGCCGGGTGCCGCCGCCGGTTCGGGTTTCGGCGCCGGTGCTTCAGGCACGGTTTTCGGGGCCCGCGGATCCGGGTCATTTCTCACCCGCACCACCGGTTTGCTGGCGATCGCGTTTTTTGCCGTCAGCATGACGATGGCGGTGCTCGCCAGCCGCGTCGCCAGCACCTCTGCCGGCCCGGATCTTGGCGTGATGGGTGAAATCGAACAAAGCACGCCGGAGGTTCCGGCCTTCGACGTGCCGACGCTGGAGGTACCGGAAGTCAGCACGCCGTCGCAGACCGACGACGTCCCGGTGGTTCCGGCGCCGGAAGGCGCGGGTGAAGAGGGTGCCGGCGGTGCGGCGATGGAGGCCGCCCAGCCTGAGGGAGAGGAAACGCCGGAGCCCTGAGCCCGGAGATCATCAAAGCCGAAGTGGTGGAATTGGTAGACACGCTGTCTTGAGGGGGCAGTGGCGCAAGCCGTGCCGGTTCGAGTCCGGCCTTCGGCACCATTTGAAAAGTCGAACATTGAACGACGAAATTGCGAGCGTAAAGATGTTGGTTCGCGGAGTCGATACGGTAAAATTAGCCCATGCTAGCTAATTACCTGCCCATACTGTTGTTTCTTATCGTGGCCCTCGCGTTTGGCGCTGTTTTGGTCCTCGCGGGCGGCATTATTGGCCCGAACCGCCCGTCCGCGGAAAAGCTTGCGCCCTATGAGTGCGGCTTCGAGGCCTTCGAAGACGCGCGGATGAAGTTCGACGTTCGCTATTACCTCGTCGCAATCCTATTCATCATCTTTGATCTCGAGATCGCCTTTCTGTTTCCCTGGGCGGTGGTCCTCGATCGAATCGGATTATTCGGCCTGATTTCCATGACGCTGTTCCTGCTGATTTTGGTGATCGGCTTTGTGTACGAGTGGAAAAAGGGTGCGTTGGATTGGGAATGATGACTGACGCTGCCCCCCTGCCGCTGCCAAACAGGATCGTTTGCTGATGAAAATGTTGATGTCTTCGCGCAACGCCACCGACCCGGGCAACGAGTACGGGCTCGGGATCGTTGACGACATTCTTCGCCCCGAAGACGACAACCCGGTCATGGACCGGGGCTTTGCCGTGACCTCGGTGGACGCGCTGATGAACTGGGCCCGCACCGGCTCGATGTGGCCGGTGACCTTTGGTCTGGCGTGCTGCGCGGTCGAGATGATGCATGCCGGCGCCTCGCGTTATGACCTGGATCGTTTCGGCGTGATCTTCCGCCCCAGCCCCCGCCAGTCGGACGTCATGATTGTGGCCGGTACGCTGGTGAACAAGATGGCCCCGGCGCTGCGCAAGGTATACGACCAGATGGCGGACCCCAAGTGGGTGATCTCCATGGGTTCCTGTGCCAACGGCGGTGGGTATTACCACTACTCCTATTCGGTGGTGCGGGGCTGCGATCGGATTGTGCCGGTCGACATCTACGTGCCGGGCTGCCCGCCGACCGCTGAAGCGCTGATGTACGGCATTTTGCAGCTCCAGTCCAAGGTGCGAAAAACCAGCACCATCGCCCGCTGAAACCTACGGCCAGAGTCTAGATGCTAGAAAAATCTGCAATGCTGCCCGATCGCCTGCGCGACACGCTCGGCGATCTGGCGTTGAACATCATCGAGGCGCCGACCGGCGTGACCGCCGAGGTGGCGGCCGCCAGCTGGGTCGAATGCTGCCGCCTGGCCCGCGACGAGCTGGGCTTTGAGCAGCTGATCGACCTCTGTGGCGTCGACTACCTGAGCTACGGCGAAGATGAGTGGGATACCGATGACGCCACCTCGGAGACGTTCTCCCGCGGCATCGAGGGTGACGGCGGTCCGGGCCGCTTTGACTGGGCGGGCCGACCGACCAACGTCAGCGGGCAGCGATTTGCGGTGGTTGCCCACCTCTTGTCCATCAGCAACAACGAGCGGCTGCGGCTGCGCTGCAAGGTGCCCGACGATGAGGTGCCGGCGGTGGCGTCGCTGGTCGACACCTGGCCGTCCGCCAACTGGTTCGAGCGCGAGGCGTTCGATCTGTTCGGCATCATCTTTGAGGGGCATCCGGATCTGCGGCGCCTGCTGACCGATTACGGGTTTATCGGCCACCCCTTCCGCAAAGACTTCCCGCTCATCGGCAACGTTGAGGTGCGCTACGATCCGGAAAAGGGCCGGGTGATCTATCAGCCGGTCAGCATCGAACCGCGGGTGCTGGTGCCCAAGGTAATTCGCTCCGACTCGCGCTACGGCCAGCAGGGCGCCAAAGGGGGCTCCCGTGGCTGAGATCCGCAACTACACCATGAACTTCGGCCCGCAGCACCCGTCCGCGCACGGGGTGCTGCGCCTCATTCTGGAAATGGATGGTGAGGTGGTCCAGCGGGCGGATCCGCACGTTGGGCTCCTACACCGCGGCACGGAAAAGCTCGCCGAGAGCAAACCCTACAACCAGTCGATCGGCTACATGGATCGGCTCGACTACGTCTCGATGATGTGCAACGAGCACGCGTACGTGCGGGCCATCGAAGGCCTGCTGGGGGTCGAGGCGCCGAAGCGAGCGCAGTACATCCGCACGCTGTTTGACGAGGTCACCCGAATCCTCAATCACCTGATGTGGATCGGCACCCACGGCCTGGATCTGGGTGCCATGGCCCTGTTTCTCTACGCCTTCCGGGAGCGCGAGCAGCTGCTCGACTGCTATGAGGCGGTGTCCGGTGCTCGCATGCACGCCACCTATTACCGGCCCGGCGGCGTCTACCGTGATCTGCCGGAGCAGATGCCCAAATACACCGAGACGCCCTGGACCAAGGGTGACGACCTGAAAAGGGTCAACGAGTGGCGCGAGGGCAGTATGCTGGACTACTTCGACGCCTTCGCGAACGACTTCTACGACCGGGTCGACGAATACGAAACGCTGCTGACCGACAACCGGATCTGGAAGCAGCGCACGGTCAACATCGCTGAGGTCAGCGCTGAACGGGCCATCGAGCTCGGCTTTTCCGGGCCGATGCTGCGGGGCTCAGGCGTTGCCTGGGACCTGCGGAAAAAGCAGCCGTATGCCGCTTATGACGAGGTCGAGTTCGACATCCCCGTCGGCACCAACGGCGACTGCTACGACCGGTATCTGGTGCGGATGGAAGAGATGCGTCAGTCCAACCGGATCATCCAGCAGTGCGTAAAGTGGCTGCGCGAGAACCCTGGCCCCGTGATGGTCGACAACCAGAAGATCATCGCGCCGACCCGGGAAGAGATGAAAGACGACATGGAGTCGTTGATTCACCACTTTAAGCTGTTCACCGAGGGATACTGCGTGCCGGAAGGGGAGAGCTACGCGGCCGTTGAGGCGCCCAAGGGTGAGTTTGGGGCCTACATTATTTCCGACGGTTCGAACAAACCGTTCCGCCTGCACCTGCGCGCGCCGGGTTTTGCCCACCTGGCGGCGATGGACGAAATGGTGCGCGGCCACATGCTGTCGGACGTGGTGGCCGTGATCGGAACTCAGGATATTGTTTTCGGAGAAATCGACCGATGACCACGCTGTCCGCTGATACCCAAAGCAAAATCGATCACTGGGTGGCCAAATTTCCGCCCGAGCAAAAGCGCTCGGCGGTGATCCAGGCGCTGACGGCGGCACAGGACCAGAACGGCGGCTGGCTCAGCAAAGCGCTGATCACCGACGTTGCGGCATATCTGGATATCCCCGCCGCTTGGGCCTACGAGGTGGCGTCATTTTACTCCCTGTTCCACCTGGAGCCCTGCGGGCGCAACAAGGTGGCGCTGTGTACCAACATCTCCTGCTGGCTGCGGGGCGCCAATGATCTCGCCGGCTACCTGGAGAAAAAACTCGGCATCGAAATGGGTGAGACGACCGACGACGGCCGCATCACCTTGGTGCAGGAAGAGGAGTGCCTGGCGGGCTGCGTCGGTGCACCCATGATGATCGTGAACGGCCACTATCACGAAAATCTCGACGAAAAGAAGGTGGATGAAATTCTGGACGGTCTGTCCTGATGGCGGGCCGCGATGCTGGAGCAATACATGTCTGAATCGGGTTTGGTTTCACTGACAACGGTCGACCGGGACGAGCCCTGGTCGCTGGAAACCTATCGTTCGCTGGGCGGCTATGAGGCGCTGGAGAAAATTCTGGCTGACAAGACGCCGCAGGAAGAAATCATCGAAACCATCAAGGCTTCCGCGCTGCGCGGCCGTGGTGGTGCCGGCTTTCCGACGGGCCTGAAGTGGTCGTTTATGCCGCGCAACGCGCCCGGTCAGAAATACGTGCTCTGCAACTCGGACGAGTCCGAGCCGGGGACCTGTCACGATCGGGACATCCTGCGCTTCAACCCGCACTCGGTGGTGGAAGGCATGATCATCGGCGGTTACGCCATGGGATGTACCGTCGGCTACAACTACCTGCGGGGCGAGTTTCACCACGAGCCGTTTGAGCGTTTTGACGCGGCCGTGGCAGAAGCCTACGAGGCGGGGTATCTGGGCAAAAACATCAAAGGCAGCGGGATCGATTTTGATCTCTACGCCGCGCTCGGCGCCGGCGCCTACATCTGCGGGGAAGAAACCGCGCTGATGGAATCGCTGGAGGGCAAAAAAGGCCAGCCGCGCTTCAAGCCGCCGTTTCCCGCGAACTTTGGGCTGTACGGCAAACCCAGCACAATCAACAACACCGAAACCTTTGCCTCGGTGCCGGCCATCATGCGCAACGGCGCCGACTGGTTTCTCAACATCGGCATTCCCAACAACGGCGGTCCCAAGTGTTTCTCGGTGTCTGGTCACGTCAATCGACCCGGCAACTACGAGATTCCGCTCGGAACCCCTTTTAAGGACATGCTGGAAATGGCGGGCGGTATGCTGAACGGCAGTCAGCTGAAGGCCGTGATCCCCGGCGGATCGTCGATGCCGGTGCTGCCGGCGGAAACCATGATGGACATCACCATGGACTTCGACAGCCTGCAGAAGGCGGGCTCTGGCCTTGGATCTGGCGCGGTCATCGTGATGAACGATGCCACCTGCATGGTCAAAGCCTGCCAACGGATCTCTCGGTTTTACTACAAAGAGTCTTGCGGCCAGTGCACGCCCTGCCGCGAAGGTACCGGCTGGATGTATCGGGTCTTGAGCCGCATCGTCGACGGCAAAGGCCGCAGCGAAGACGTGGAGCTGCTTAAGTCGGCAGCCGGCCAGATCGAGGGGCATACCATCTGCGCGTTTGGCGAAGCCGCCGCGTGGCCGGTACAGGGATTCCTGCGTCACTTCTGGCACGAGTTTGAGTACTACGTGGAGCACGGCCGCTCGATGGTTGACGGCGGCGCTACCGGAGTGGCGGCATGAGCGAGACCCCCGTAGCCACCGATACCGTCACGATCGAAATCGATGGCGTCGAAATGGAGGCGCCGAAAGGCTCGATGATCATCGAGGCCGCTGACAAGGCCGGCATGACCATTCCGCGCTTCTGCTACCACGAGAAGCTCTCGATTGCGGCCAACTGCCGCATGTGCCTGGTGGACGTGGAGAAGGCGCCGAAGCCGCTGCCCGCCTGCGCCACGCCGGTGATGGACGGGATGAAGGTGTATACCCAGTCCAAGCGCGCTCAGTCAGCACAGCAGAACGTGATGGAGTTTCTGCTGATCAATCACCCGCTCGATTGCCCGATCTGTGATCAGGGCGGCGAGTGCGAGCTGCAGGACGTGTCCATGGGCTTCGGACGCTCGGCGTCGCGCTTTACCGAGCGCAAGCGGGTGGTCAAAGATGAGGACCTCGGTTCGCTGATCAGCACCGAGATGACCCGCTGCATCCACTGCACCCGCTGCGTGCGTTTCCTCGACGAGATCTCCGGCACCAACGAGCTGGGCGGAATCGGCCGCGGAGACCGCACCTTCATCAGCACCTTTATCGAACGCTCTATCGACTCGGAGCTGTCGGGCAACATTATCGACCTGTGTCCGGTCGGCGCGCTGACCAACAAACCGTTCCGCTTTACCGCCCGCTCCTGGGAGCTGCGCGCGAAGCCATCCATCGCCAACTTCGACTGCGTCGGTTCAAATCTGCACTACCACGCGCGGCGCGGCAAGATCCTGCGCAGCGTTCCTCGCGACAACGAGGCGGTCAACGAAAGCTGGCTGTCGGACCGCGATCGCTGGGGTTTCCATGGGCTGGAGGGTGACGACCGTATCACCGCGCCGATGCTGCGGCGTGACGGGCAGTGGCAGGAGGTCAGCTGGCGAGAAGCGCTCGACGTTGCCGCCGATCGGCTGAAGGCAGCGGGCACCAGCGGTTTTCTGCTGTCGCCCCACGCCAGCAACGAAGAGCTCTACCTGGCCCAGAAGCTGGCCCGTGGCCTCGGCAGCCACAATGTGGATCACCGGCTGCGCGAACGCGATCTTTCCGACCAGGCGACGCTTGGCACCGCACCTGGGCTTGGCCAGAGTCTGGCTGAGCTGGCGGCCAGCGACGCGGTTTTTCTCATCGGCGCGAACGTCCGCCACGAGCAGCCGCTCATCGGGCATCGGGTTCGGCAGGCCTGGCGATCCGGCGCCAAGATCTACAGCCTGTCCTCGCGCGACTATGCCAATCATTTCGAGCTCAGCGAATCGCTGCTGGTGCCGCCGACAGAGCTTGTCGCCGCGCTGGCTGGGGTGGCCGCTGCACTCAGCGTCAAAGCGGACGGCGCGCTGGCAGAACTGGTGGGTAATGCGCCGGCCTCCGACGCCGGCCAGCGTATTGCTGATGGCCTGAAGAGCGCTGAGCGTGCCACGGTTATGCTCGGGCACGTGGCGTTGATCAGCGACCGGGCGGCGACGCTGCGTGCGCTCTGCCACGCGATCTGCGAGGCCGCCGGTGCAACCTATGCCGAACCGCCGCTGGGCGCGAACAGCGTGGGTGCCTGGCGGCTTGGCGCCGTACCGCATCGGCTGGCCGGCGGCGCGGATGCGCCCGCCGGTGGCCTCAACGCCCGCGAAATGCTGGCCGCCGATCTCGACCTGGCGCTGGTGTACGACCTCGAGCCGATGCTGGACACGGCGGAGGGTACCCAGGCGACCGAGCATCTCACTCGGATCCCGACCGTCATTCACATCGGCCCGTTCCTGACGCCGGAGGTTCAGCAGTACGCGGACGTGATTCTGCCGCTTGCGCCGCTGCCGGAGTGTGAGGGCAGCCTGACCAATCTGGCGGGGCTGGTGCAGGGTAGCGCGGCGGCGCAGAAGCCCCCGGGTGAAGCGCGCCCCGGCTGGAAAATCCTCAAGGCGCTGGCGGACACCGCTGACGTCGCCGGCTTTGACTACGTCGACTTTGTCTCCGTCCACGAGGCGGTCCTGGGTGAACTCAAGGATCTCGAAGCCCGGGGTTATCAGCTGCCTCCCGAGCTGGCGTCAGCGCCCTCGGGTGACGGGCTCAGCGTCTTGCTGGAAACGCCGATCTACGCCGGCAGCAGCGTCGTGCGCAGAAGCCATCCTCTGCAGGAGACTGCCCACGGGGAACACGGCCACCTGAGCGTGCACCCCGACACGATGGCAACCGCCGGGCTGGCGGCCGGAGAAATCTCGGTAACCGTTGCTGAGCAAGCGGTCGCCGTGATGCTGCAGGCGGATGACACGCTGGCGCCGAACACGGTCCGGGTCACCGCCGGCACCGCCGCGTCGAGCGCGCTGGTGGCGGAGGACTTCCTCAAACTGGCGGTTGACGCTGATGAATGATTCGCTGATCTATCTGGCCTGGACGGTGGCCAAGATCCTGGCCATCGTCATACCGGTCACGATTTCAGTCGCGATGTTTGTTTACGCCGAGCGCAAGGTGATCGGCTTCATGCACTCGCGCATGGGGCCCAACCGCGTGGGGCCGCTCGGGTTGTTCCAGACGTTTGCCGACGTCTTCAAGCTGATCATGAAAGAGGTGATTCTGCCGACGTCGGCCAATCGCTTCCTGTTCATCCTGGCGCCGCTCATTACTCTCGCGCCGGCGCTGGCCGCCTGGGCCGTGATTCCCTTCAGCGCAAAGCTGGTCCTGTCCAACATCAACGCTGGCTTGCTCTACGTCCTGGCGATGACGTCTCTGGGCGTCTACGGCATCATCATCGCCGGCTGGGCGTCCAACTCGAAGTACGCGTTTCTGGGCGCCATGCGATCCGCAGCGCAGATTGTGTCGTACGAAATTGCCATGGGGTTTGCGCTGGTCGGGGTGCTGATTGCCGCGGGCAGCCTCAACCTCGTCGAGATTGTTGAAGCTCAGCAGGGTGGCGTTTGGAACTGGTTCTTCCTGCCGCTGCTGCCGCTGTTTGTCATCTACTTTATCTCCGGCGTGGCCGAAACCAACCGCGCGCCGTTTGACGTGGCGGAAGGGGAGTCGGAGATTGTCGCCGGCTTCCACGTCGAGTACTCAGGCGCGCCGTTTGCGGTGTTCTTCCTGGCCGAGTACGCCAACATGATTCTGATCGCGGCGCTGTCGACGACCCTGTTCGCCGGCGGCTGGCTGTCACCGTTTCCGGCGCTGATCCCGGACCACTCGCTGTGGTTTTTCCTGAAGACCTTTTTCTTTTGTTTCCTGTACCTGTGGTTTCGCTCGACCTTTCCCCGGTACCGCTATGACCAGATCATGCGGCTGGGCTGGAAGGTCTTCATTCCGATCACCATCGTGTGGATCTTAGTGGTTGCGCTGATGGTGGTTAAACAGTGGCTGTGGTGGGCACCATGAACAGCGTTGCTAACTATTTTCGGTCTCTGGCGCTGCTGGAACTGCTGAAGGGCATGTCCGTGACGCTGCGCTACATGTTTGCGCCCAAGGTGACCATCCGGTATCCGGAAGAGAAGACGCCGAAATCGAATCGTTTTCGCGGGCTGCACGCGCTGCGCCGCTATCCCAACGGCGAGGAGCGCTGCATCGCCTGCAAACTGTGTGAGGCGGTCTGTCCGGCGCTGGCGATTACGATCGACTCCGAGCCGCGCGACGACGGGTCGCGGCGCACAACGCGCTACGACATCGATCTGTTCAAATGTATCTACTGCGGTTTCTGCGAAGAGTCCTGTCCGGTGGACTCCATCGTCGAAACCCATATCCATGAATTCCATTTCGAAAACCGCGGGGAGAACGTGGTGACCAAACAACAACTATTGGCCATCGGGGATCGCTTTGAGCAAGATCTGGCTGCGGCCCGCCGCCAGGACGCAGCGTACCGGTAATGCTCGAACAAATCGTTTTCTTTACGCTGGCGGCAGCCCTGGTTGCATCGGCGCTGGCGGTGATCAGCGCGCGCAATCCGGTGTATGCGGCGCTCTACCTGGTGCTCTGCTTTTTCACCAGCGCGGCCATCTGGCTGCTGTTGGAGGTGGAGTTCCTGGCGATTGTGCTGATCCTGGTTTACGTCGGGGCAGTGATGGTGCTCTTCCTGTTTGTGGTGATGATGCTGGATGTGAACGTCGCGCCGCTCAAGGAAGGGTTTGCCCGCTACCTGCCGGTTGGGCTGCTCGTGGCGGCGGCCATGCTCGCCGAGATGCTCCTGGTGCTCGGGGCACAGCGCTTTGGCCTGGAGCGATTCCCCGCACCGGTGCCCAATCCGCCTGACTACAACAACACCCGGGAGCTGGGTGAGGTGCTCTACACCCAGTACGTTTACCCGTTTGAAATCGCGGCCGTCATCCTGCTGGTTGCCATCGTGGCGGCGATTGCGCTGACGCTGCGACGTCGGCCGCAGGTGAAGCACCAGACGCCCTCCAAGCAGGTGCAGGTCAAGCGCGAGGATCGGCTGAAGATCATCTCCATGCCGGCGGAAAAGCGTGAGGTGGAATCATGATTGGCCTCAACCATTTCCTGGTGCTGGGCGCGGTGATGTTCTGCATCTCCGTAGCGGGCATCTTCCTCAACCGGAAAAACGTGCTGATTCTGCTGATGGCCATCGAGCTGATGCTGCTGGCCGTGAACATGAACTTTGTGGCGTTCTCCCGGTTCCTCGGCAACACCGACGGCCAGGTTTTTGTGTTCTTTATCCTCACCGTGGCGGCGGCGGAGGCGGCCATCGGGCTTGCGATCCTGGTGGTGCTGTTCCGCAACCGTGAAACCATCAACGTGGAAGAACTGGACTCCCTGAAGGGCTGACGATGCAGAATCAATATCTTGCGATTGCCCTTGCTCCGCTCTTTGGCGCCATCGTGGCCGGGCTTTTCGGACGCCAGATCGGCCGCGCGGGCGCGCATTGGCTGACGATTGCCGCGGTGACCGTGTCCACGGTCCTGTCCCTGGACGTGATGCGCCGGTTCCTGTTTGAGGGACTGGAGGTTCACAACGAGACGGTCTACACCTGGCTGGTGAGCGGCGGCGTCCGCTTTGAGGTTGGGTTTCTGGTGGACAAGCTGACCGCGCTGATGATGTGTGTGGTGACCTTCGTCTCGCTGATGGTGCACATCTACACCATCGGCTACATGAAAGACGATCCGGGCTATCAGCGGTTTTTCGCCTACATCTCGCTCTTTACCTTCGCCATGCTCATGCTGGTGATGGCCAACAACTTTATGCAGCTGTTTTTTGGCTGGGAAGCGGTCGGCGTGGTCTCCTATCTGCTGATCGGCTTCTGGTACAAAAAGCCCACGGCCATCTTTGCCAACATGAAAGCGTTCCTGGTGAACCGGGTCGGGGACTTCGGCTTCCTGCTGGGGATCGCTGCGGTGCTGATGACGTTCAATAGCCTCGATTATGCGGAGGTGTTCGCCGCTGCGCCCGCGCTCAGCAACGAGACCATCGAGCTGTTTGACGGCAAACCCTGGAACCTGATGACCGTGACCTGCATTTTGCTGTTCATCGGGGCGATGGGTAAGTCGGCGCAGGCGCCGCTGCACGTGTGGCTTCCGGACTCGATGGAAGGCCCGACGCCGATCTCGGCGCTGATCCACGCCGCCACGATGGTGACCGCCGGTATTTTTATGGTGGCGCGCATGTCGCCGCTGTTCGAGCTCACCGAAACGGCGCTGAGCGTGGTGCTGGTGATCGGTGCGCTGACCGCGTTTTTTATGGGGCTGATCGGCCTGGTGCAAAACGACATCAAGCGGGTAGTGGCCTACTCGACGCTGTCCCAGCTCGGATACATGACGGCGGCGCTCGGCGCGTCCGCCTACTCAGCAGCGGTCTTCCACCTGATGACCCACGCGTTTTTTAAGGCGCTGCTGTTCCTGGGCGCCGGCTCCGTGATCATTGCGCTGCACCACAAACAGGATATGCAGGAGATGGGCGGGCTGCGCAAGTACATGCCGATCACCTACATCACCGGCGTCGTCGGCACGCTGGCCCTGATCGGGTTTCCGGGCTTCTCGGGGTTTTACTCCAAGGACGCCATCATTTCGGCCGTTGGCCATATCGATCGTGTCGGCACGGGCCTGGCTGAGGTGCTGCTGATCGCCGGCGTGTTTGTCACGGCGCTTTACAGCTTTCGGTTGCTGTATCTGACGTTCCACGGCACGCCGCGGATGGACGAGGAAACGCGGTCGCACGTGCACGAGTCGCCCTGGGTGGTGACCCTGCCGCTAGTGCTGCTGGCGATTCCCTCCATCGGCATTGCCTGGTTCACGACCGAACCCCTGCTGTTTGGTGATTTCTGGGGTGATGCCATCTACGTAGCGCCCGGCCATGACCCGCTGTCCCACCTCCGGGAGATCTGGCACGGTCCGGCCGCCTTTGCGCTACATGGCTTTGTGACGCTGCCGGTCTGGCTTGCGCTGGGTGGTACCGCGCTCGCGACCTACGTGTATCTCTTTAATCCGGCGCTGGCCGCCACGGCTTCGAAGGCCCTAGCACCGTTAAGGGTTGTGCTGGAGAAAAAGTATGGCTTCGACGAGCTGTACCAGTTTCTCTTTGCCGGCGGCAGCCGGGGCATGGGCAAGCTGTTTTGGCGCGGCGGTGACCAGACGGTGATCGACGGCCTGCTGGTCAACGGCAGCGCTCGAACCGTCGGCTGGCTGGCGGGCATCGTTCGCAAGATCCAGACAGGCCGGCTCTACGGCTACGCGTTTGCGATGATTATCGGACTGATCGGACTGCTGGGCCTGATGGTCTATCGGGGGCAGGCATGACTATCGAATGGCCTGTGCTGAGTGTCCTGATCTGGCTGCCCATCGCCGGCGGCGTAGCGGTGCTGCTGGTGGGAGAGCGCCGGGCGGAGCTGGCCCGCTGGGTTGGGCTCGCCGCGACGCTGGCGACCTTCATCGCCAGCCTGCCGCTGTTCGGCGCTTTCGACCGCGGTACGGCCGAGATGCAGTTTCAGGAGCTGGCGCCCTGGATCCCAACCTTCGATCTGAACTACCACCTGGGGGTGGACGGTCTGTCCCTGCCGCTGATTCTGCTGACGACCTTCATCTCCGTGCTGGTCATCATGGGCGCCTGGGGCGCGATCCAGCAGCGCGTGGCGCAGTACCTGGCGGCGTTCCTGATTCTGGAAGGCCTGATGGTGGGGGTGTTTTGCGCGCTGGACGCGTTTCTTTTCTACGTCTTTTTTGAGGCCATGCTCATTCCGATGTTCCTCATCATCGGCGTGTGGGGTGGCCCCAACCGGGTTTACGCAACCATCAAGTTTTTCCTCTACACCTTCCTGGGCTCGGTCTTCATGCTGGTGGCGTTGATCTACCTGTACCTGAAAGCCGATTCCGCAGCGATCCTGGATCTGCACGCGCTGCCGCTCAGCCTGACGGAACAGCTGTGGATCTTTGTGGCGTTCCTATTGGCCTTTGCGGTAAAGATTCCGATGTTCCCGGTGCACACCTGGCTGCCGGACGCCCACGTGGAGGCGCCGACCGGCGGTTCGGTGGTGCTGGCGGCGATCATGCTGAAAATCGGGGGCTACGGTTTTGTCCGTTTCTCCCTCCCGATCACGCCCGATGCCAGCCTGAGCCTGGACTGGCTGCTGATCACCCTGTCGCTGATTGCCGTCGTCTACGTGGGGCTCGTGGCGCTGGTTCAGCAGGACATGAAAAAGCTGATCGCGTACTCGTCGATCTCGCACATGGGTTTTGTCACGCTCGGGATTTTCATCGCCTTTGCGATTCTGGCGCGCGGGGAGGGCAGCAGCGGGGCGGTGCTCGGGGTTGAAGGCGCCATGGTGCAGATGCTGTCACACGGCTTTGTGTCGGCGGCGCTGTTTTTCTGTGTCGGCGTGATGTACGACCGCATTCACTCGCGCGAGATCGCCGACTACGGCGGCGTGGTGAACACCATGCCCTGGTTCGCGACGTTTATGGTGCTGTTTGCGATGGCAAACTGCGGACTGCCGGGCACATCGGGGTTTGTCGGGGAGTTTATGGTGATCCTGGCCAGTTTCCAGGCCAACTTCTGGTACGCCGTGTTGGCTGGCCTGACGCTCATTCTCGGCGCCGCCTATTCGCTGTGGCTGGTCAAGCGGGTAATCTTCGGCGAGATCGGCAACAAGAAGGTCGAGCGGCTGGAAGACCTGAACTTCCGCGAGGCGGTCACGCTGGGCGCCCTGGCGGTGGCGGTCCTGGGTTTTGGCATCTGGCCGGAGCCCCTGGTTGAGCTGATGCACGTCTCCGTGGATAACCTGTTGACCCACGTCGCCCAGTCGAAGATCCAGGTGCAGCTATGACCAAGAATAAGACTGTGAGGAAGACCGGTGTTTGAAGCCAGTGAACTGATTCCTCTCCTGCCGGAGATGATCGTGCTGTTGATGGCCTGCGTGGTGCTGATCGTCGATCTCTACATCAGCGAACAGCGCCGGGGCATCATCCAGATTCTGTCGCTGGCGACGCTGATTTTTGCGGCGCTCGCCACGCTTCGCGTGCACGATGGCGACAGCATCATCGAGACGCAGCGCCTGCTGAGCGGAACGTTCGTTCGGGACCAGATGGGTGACGTGCTCAAGCTGTTTGTCTATCTGGTGATGGGCATGGTGTTTGTCTACGCCAAGACCTATCTACGCGATCGAAACCTGTACAAAGGTGAGTTCTTTGTGCTGTGTCTGTTCGGCACGCTCGGGATGATGGTGATGATTTCCGCGGGCAGCATGCTGAGCCTTTATCTGGGGCTGGAGCTGCTGGCGCTGTCCACCTACGCGCTGGTGGCGCTGGACCGCAACAACCCGATGGCCAGCGAGTCGGCCATGAAATATTTTGTGCTGGGGGCACTGGCGTCGGGCATGCTGCTGTACGGCATGTCGATGATCTACGGCGCCACGGGCAGTCTGGACCTGCTGGCCATCCAGGCGTCGGTCGCGGGTGCCGCTGACAGCGTTGTGCTGGCGTTTGGCCTGACGTTTGTTGTGGTGGGTCTCGCCTTCAAGTTTGGGGCCGTGCCGTTCCACATGTGGGTGCCGGACGTCTACCAGGGCTCGCCGACGGCAGTCACGCTATTTATCAGCTCAGCGCCCAAGCTGGCCGCGTTTGCGCTGGCCATCCGCCTGCTGAGCGATGGCCTGATCGGTCAGCTGCAGAACTGGCAGCTGATGCTGGTGCTGCTGTCGGTGGCGTCGCTGGCGATCGGCAACGTCGTGGCAATTGCGCAGACCAATATCAAGCGCATGCTGGCGTATTCCACCGTGTCTCACGTTGGTTTTATCTTCATGGGCATTCTCGCCGGGACTGAAGCGGGCTTCGAGGCCGCGATGTTCTACGCCATCGTTTACTCAATGATGTCGGTGGGGGCTTTCGCGGTTGTCATTGTGGTTTCCCGGGCCGGCTTTGAGGCGGAGAATCTGGAAGACTACAAGGGGCTTGCCCAGCGCAGCCCGTGGCTGGCGCTGATGATGATGATGATTCTGGCGTCGCTCGCCGGCTTTCCGCCGTTTGTGGGCTTCTTTGCCAAGCTGCAGGTGGTCAAGGCCGCGGTCGAAGCTGATCTGGTCTGGCTTGCGGTGGTATCCGTGGTGTTTGCCGTGGTCGGCGCGTTTTACTACCTGCGCGTGATCAAGCTGATGTATATGGACGAACCGGACACGCCGGAGCCGGTGACCACCGGCAGCGACGTGGGCGCGGTGCTGAGCGCGAACGGCCTGGTTCAGCTCGCTCTGGGCATCTTCCCCGGACCGCTGATCGCTTTGTGCGCGGCCGCGTTCCCCGGCTAGTTGGCCGGCATAGCGTCGCGCGGCAGAATTCTCGCCAGTATTCTTGTAGTGGTCTTGCAAGGCGAAAAGAAGTCCATATATAATTCGCGTCCCAGTTGCGGGGTGGAGCAGTCTGGCAGCTCGTCGGGCTCATAACCCGAAGGTCGCAGGTTCGAATCCTGCCCCCGCTACCAATATTCAAAAAGCCCGGTTCTCGCCGGGCTTTTTTTGTGGGTCTGCATCGGTGAATGGCGGGCGTGAAACGATCGGCCGCCGACTTTAGGCCGTGCCGCCGTTGGGTTAGCATCACGGGCTGAGCCTCTGACCCCACACGGACCACCTGGATTGTGAGCGCATGACCCCGGCTGAGATCATTACGCTGTCCCTGGAAATCGGCAATCGGATCGACGTCCAGTGGGGGCTGTTTGTGACGGTACACATGGCCCTGCTCGGCGCGCTGGCGTATGTCGATAAGCCGCTGCACCCGGCGGAGAAGCTGTTTGGCATTGCGGTCTACCTCGGGTTTGCGGCAATCAACTATGGTCAGATGAGCACCCAGCTCGAGCTTCTGACTGCCGCCTACGCGGACGTCGCTCGGCTGGCGGGGGAGTCCAGCGGCAGCGAACTGGTGCAGCGGATCGCCAGCGAGCAGCAGGGGGTTCGTCGCTACGCTTCGCTGGTTTTGAAGGTCAGTCATATCGCAATGCTGGTGCTGGTGATCCTCTCGCTGGTGTTTCATCCGATCCGGGCGAAACGTAAAGCGTAGCGCGGCTCGCGAGCCTCACCGACAACGCTTGCCGCTACCGGGCGCAAAAGGTAAAATCCCGCTTCGCCAAGCGCGGGCTCCCTCCGAATTCGGACAGTAACGCAGCTGGCAAGCGGAACTTCAGACGCGGCTCACAGAGTGCAGCACGTCTTAAAGAACGGGTTTATGGAGGCCTCCCTTGCGAGGCCTTTTTATTTCCCCAAGGATTTTGAGGGATGGGCCGCTGGCCCATTTTTTTTGGCTTTGTCGATCAAGACGGACATCGAAGAACTGTTGGCGCCCCTGGTAGAAGACCTGGGCTACGAGTGGGTGGGGCTCGAGTATCACCCCCATCCGAGCAACGGTGTGCTGCGCGTCTACATCGATCAGCCGGAAACCGGCATCGGGCTCGAAGATTGTGCGCTGGTGAGCCGCGAAATCAGCGGGCTGCTGGACGTGAACGACCCGATCGAAGGTCATTACAACCTGGAAGTGAGTTCGCCAGGAATGGACCGGCCGCTGTTCAGCGTCGACCAGTTTGCCCGTTTTGCGGGACAGCAGGTGAAGGTTTCGCTGCATGCGCCGGTGGAAGGTCGACGCAAGATCCGGGGCACGATCGGGGCTGTCGAAGGTCAAACGATCAGGCTGCTGGTCGATGACGAGGCCGTCGAGATTGATCATGCGGACGTGGCCAAGGCGCGTCTCGTACCGGAGTTCTGACGCAGGGCGCGGCAGATCCGGACCTAAAGAGTGTTGAGGGTGAAACGATGAGCAAAGAAATCCTGATGGTGGTGGACGCCGTCGCCAACGAAAAGGGCGTTGAGAAAGACGTCATCTTTGGCGCCATTGAGGCCGCACTGGCTTCTGCTGCTAAGAAAAAGCGAATGGACGACATCGAGTGTCGTGTTTCCATCGACCAGCAGACGGGCGAGTACGAGACCTTCCGGCGCTGGGAGGTGCTGGACGACGAAGAGCTGTTCGAAACTGAAGACCGCCACATCATGCTCGAGGACGCCCGCAAAGATCATCCGGATATCGAGGTCGGTGAATTTATCGAAGAGCCGATGGAGAACCCGGAGTTCGGTCGGATTGCGGCGCAGGCTGCCAAACAGGTGATCGTGCAGCGGGTTCGCGAAGCGGAGCGAGCGCAGGTGGTCGAAGCCTTCGCTGACAAAGCCGACACCCTGGTGAACGGCATCGTTAAACGCGTCGAACGCGGCAACATTTACCTGGACCTGGGCAGCAATGCCGAGGCGTTTGTTCCGCGCGAACGCACCGTGCCGCGCGAATCGGTCCGTCCCGGCGATCGCCTTCGGGGCTACCTCTACGAGGTGCGCTCCGAGCTGCGCGGTCCGCAGCTTTTTGTGACCCGCACGTCACCCCAGTTTCTGATCGAGCTGTTCAAGCTGGAGGTGCCGGAGATCGGCCAGGGCCTGATCGACGTGATCGCCGCGGCCCGGGATCCGGGCATGCGCGCCAAAATTGCCGTGCGGTCGAACGATCCGCGCACCGATCCCATCGGCGCGTGTGTCGGTATGCGCGGCTCGCGAGTCCAGGCCGTATCCAACGAGCTTTCGGGCGAGCGCATCGACATCATTCTGTATGACGACAACCCGGCGCAGTTTGTGGTGAACGCCATGGCGCCCGCTGAGGTGGTGTCCATCATGGTGGACGAAGAGAGTCAGTCGATGGACATCGCGGTTGCGGAGGACAAGCTGTCTCAGGCGATCGGTCGCGGCGGCCAGAACGTGCGTCTGGCCAGCGAGCTGACCGGCTGGCAGCTCAACGTGATGACCGAGGAAGCGGCGGAAGAGAAGTCGGACGCTGAGGCCGGCGCGGCCCGGGCCCTGTTTGTAGAGAAGCTCGACGTTGACGAAGAGATCGCCAACATCCTGGTCCAGGAAGGCTTCAGCAGCGTCGAAGAGGTGGCCTACGTGCCAGCGAGCGAGCTGCTGGAGATTCAGGAGTTTGACGAGGGTGTTGTCGAGGAGCTGCGGTCGCGGGCTCGTGATGCGCTGCTGACCCAGCTGATTGCGGTTGAAGAGAAGCTCGACGACGTTAAGCCGGCTGACGACCTGCTGGCGCTCGATGGCGTTTCGGAGCGGCTGGCGTTCCAGCTCGCAGCCCGCGGCATTGTCACCCAGGAAGACCTGGCTGAATGCGCGGTTGACGAAATCTTGGAAATTGACGGTCTCGACGAAGAGTCGGCGGCCGCGGTGATCATGGCGGCGCGTGCGCCGTGGTTCGCCGAGGAAGAGTAAGCGGAGTAACTATGTCTGATGTGACCGTAAGGCAGCTTGCCGAAGTGGTGGGCATTCCGATCGATCGAATGATGGAACAGCTGAGCGAAGCCAGCCTGTCTATCAGCGACCCGGATTCGACCATTTCCAACGCTGACAAAATGCAGCTTCTTACCCACCTGCGTAAAAGCCACGGCAAGGCGGAGCGCGACTTCACCGCACCCGACAAGGTGACGCTGAAGCGCCGTTCTGTAACCGAACTCAAGGTGCCGGCGGGCACAGGACGTGCCAAGACGGTGAACGTCGAGGTGCGCAAGAAGCGGACCTACGTCAAGCGCAGCGTCATCGACGAAAAGGAAAAGGCCGACCCGATGCGCGAAGAGGCGCAGCGCCGGCTCGAAGAGGTTCAGGCTGAGCGGGCCGCCGCCAAGGAGCAGGAGACCGCCGCAGAGCAGGAGCGCGAGCGGCTTCGCACCGAGCAGGAGGCTGAGCAGGCCCGGCTGGCGGAAGAGGCCCGGCTGAAAGAAGAAGCGCAGGAAGCTGAAAAGGCCGCCGAGGAGGCGCGCCTGGCGGCTGAGGAAGCGGCCCGCAAGAGCGAAGAAGAGGCCCGCCTGAAGGCTCAGCAGGAGCGCGCCCGAAAAGAGGCGGCGGAGCGGGAGTCGGAGCGCAAGAAGTCCAAGCGCAAGGAAAAGAAAGGCGACACGCGCTACGGGCGTTCCGAGCTGCACGTGGCCGCCGACAAGAGCGGCATGCGGCGCAGCGGCCGACGAGGTTCGCGGCGCAAAACGACCGAAACCTCCGATCAGCATGGATTTTCCCGGCCCACCGCGCCGGTCAAGCGCGAAGTGGATATTCCGGAAACCATTTCCGTGGGTGATCTGGCCCAGCGGATGGCGGTCAAGGCCACCGAAGTCATCAAAGAGATGATGAAGATGGGCATGATGGCCACCATCAACCAGACGCTGGATCAGGACACGGCGATCCTCGTCGTTGAGGAGATGGGCCACACCGCGCGCGCCGCTGAGGAAAAGGACATCGAGACGCAGCTGCGCGAAGAGTACGACGAGGCCTCGGAAGACTCCGACGTACGCCCGCCGGTCGTGACCGTCATGGGTCACGTCGACCACGGCAAGACCTCACTGCTGGACCACATCCGGCAGACGCGTGTGGCGGCCGGCGAGGCCGGGGGTATCACCCAGCATATCGGTGCCTACCACGTGACCACCGACAAGGGGGTCGTGAGCTTCCTGGACACGCCCGGCCACGCGGCCTTCACCGCGATGCGGGCCCGCGGCGCCCAGTCCACCGATATTGTGATTTTGGTGGTGGCCGCTGATGACGGCGTCAAGCCTCAGACGATCGAGGCGATTCAGCACGCACGTGCGGCCGAGGTGCCGATCATCGTGGCGATTAACAAGATCGACAAGCCGGAAGCGGATCCTGAGCGGGCACGCCAGGAGCTGTCCACCCACGAGGTGATCTCCGAGGAGTGGGGCGGCGAAGACCAGTTTGTGCACGTATCGGCCATCACCGGCCAGGGTGTGGACGAGCTGCTCGAGGCGATCTTGCTGCAGGCTGAGCTGCTGGAGCTGAAGGCCGATGCCACCCGGCGGGCTGCCGGCGTGGTCGTCGAGTCTTCGCTCGACAAAGGCCGCGGTCCGGTGGCCACGATCCTGGTTCAAAACGGCACGCTGCGCCAGGGCGACATGCTGCTGGCCGGTCAGGAATTCGGGCGCGTTCGCGCGATGTTCAACGAGGCGGGAGACACCATCGAGGAAGCGGGGCCGTCCATTCCCGCGCAGATCCTCGGTTTGTCCGGAACGCCAATGGCGGGTGACGAGGTGCTGGTGGTCGACAACGAGCGGAAGGCCAAAGAGGCTTCCTCTCAGCGTCAGGCGCGGCTGCGCGATGCGCGGCTGGCGCAGCAGCAGGCGGCCAAGCTCGAAAGCGTTTTCTCCTCGATGGGAGAGGGTGAGGTCAAGCAGGTGAACCTGCTGATCAAAGCTGACGTGCAGGGTAGTGCCGAGGCGCTCCGCGACTCGCTGACCAAGCTGTCGAACGACGAGGTGACGGTCAACGTCATCAGCAGCGGCGTCGGCGGTATCACCGAGTCTGACGCGGTACTCGCTCAGGCGTCCAACGCGATTGTGATCGGCTTCAACGTTCGGGCGGACGCTACGGCGCGCCGCATCATCCGCGAGGCGGAGATCGACCTGCACTACTACAGCGTCATCTACGACGCGCTGGACGAGGTCAAGAAAGCTATCACCGGCGTGCTGGGCACCGAGACCAAGGAGCAGATTGTGGGTCTGGCTGAGGTCAGGGACGTGTTCCGTTCCTCCAAGCTCGGCGCCATCGCTGGCTGTATCGTGCTGGAAGGTGTCGTGCGACGGTCTAACCCTATTCGTGTACTGCGCGACAACGTGGTGATCTACGAAGGTGAGCTGGAGTCGCTCCGGCGCTTCAAGGACGACGTGCAGGAAGTGCAGTCAGGCACCGAATGCGGCATCGGCGTGAAGCAGTACAACGACGTTAAGCCGAACGACCAGATCGAGTGCTTTGAGCGGGTAGAAGTTGCTCGCACGCTCGACTGATCCAGGCTTCGCGCTGGCCAGCTGATGGATCGCGAGTACGGACGCCATGATCGCGTCGCGGCGCTGCTGCGACGAGAACTCGCGCTGCTGATCCAGCGTCAGGTCAAAGATCCGCGCGTCAGGGACGTAACGGTTACTGACGTGGAGGTGACCGGCGACCTGTCGCTGGCGAAAGTGTATGTGGCGAGCGCTGATGAAAAAACGCTGCCCGAATCGGTGGCGGGTCTGAAGCGCGCCGCTGGGTATCTTCGGCGCGAGCTCGGTCAGCGGCTTACGCTGCGCATGGTCCCTGAGCTTCGATTCCTCGGGGACGATTCCGCGCAGCGCGGTGACCACATTGAATCGCTGCTGAAATCGGTGCTGCCGGCAGACGCGCCAGAGGAGGGCAGCGAGCCGGAGGACGACACGCTGGGCGCCGACGGAGAAGAGACCGGCGACGAGCCGGGTACCAAGAGAGACTCCTAGGCAGTAGCCCTACGCGAAGCCTCGCCGGGTTCCGGCGCCACCTTATCGCCACCAACCAGTGCGCGCCTGCCGCAGTACACCACGGACCCAGGCGCGCTTCGACATGATCGGGAGACCTCATGGGACGCCGCCAGCGTGGTCAAGCTATCGACGGAATTCTGCTGCTCGATAAGCCCGCGGGGATCAGCTCCAACCGCGCGCTGCAGCGGGCTCGCGGCATCCTGAATGCCCGCAAGGCGGGCCACACCGGGAGCCTCGATCCGTTTGCGACCGGAATGCTGCCGCTGTGTTTTGGACAGGCCACGCGCTTCAGTCAATATCTGCTCGACGCCAGCAAGTGCTATCGCGCCGTGGCGCAGCTCGGGCAGGCGACCGAAACCGGTGACCCTGAGGGTGAGGTGGTGGAGCGCCAGCCCGTCGGGGACTTCAGCGACGCCGAGCTGGCGGCGGTCGTGACGGACCTAACTGGGGTGATCGACCAGCGCCCGCCGATGTACAGCGCGCTGAAGCACGAGGGCAAACGGCTCTACGAGCTGGCCCGGGCCGGTATCGAGGTCCCGCGGCCCGCCCGGCAGGTCACAATCCACCGGCTTACCGCGAGACGACTGGGCGCTGATCAGCTGGAGCTGGAGGTTCATTGTTCCAAAGGCACTTACATCCGTACGCTGGTCGAAGATCTGGCGAGGGCGCTTGGGACGGTGGCGTTCTGCGCTGAGCTCCGCCGCCTGTGGGTCGGGCCGTTTGCCGAGCGGCCGATGCTTACGCTGGAGGCGCTCGAGGCTCAACCGTCCGCCGAGCGGCTGCTGCCCGTCGATTTTCCGCTGCGCTGGATGCCGCGGGTGTCTCTTGCTCCGCAGGATGCGACAGCCGTGCGTCATGGGCAGCTGCTGACCGGCAGCCCGCCAATCGAGCCAGCCGACAGCGGCGCTGGAACCGGTGATGGCGAAGCTGAGAGCCTGATCAGGCTTTACGCTGGCGAGGAGTTCCTGGGCCTCGCCCGACAAACGCCGGCTGGCCTGGCGCCAGCCAAGATCCTGCCGGTGTCGGAAGGACCGGTTTCGGAGCCCGGTGCGGCCCCCGCCCGAGGGGACCGTAGCACGTGAACCTGCGAACGAACCCTTACGGCCCGTTTCGGCAGGTGAAATTCCGGGTTTCGGCAGGCTTGTGAAGCGTTTGGGGCAACGGTACAATACGCGGTCCGAAAATCAGGCAATACCTATTATTCGCGAGGCGTTGGCGGGCCAACAGGGGTTCGGGTAACGACCTCGCATGTTTTTGTGGAGAAAAGAATCGTGTCGCTGTCTGCTGAAAAAGTAAGTGAAGTTGTCAAGGAATACCAGCTGTCTCCAGGGGACACCGGGTCACCGGAGGTGCAGGTAGCGCTGCTGTCCGCACGGATCAACGATCTTTCCGGCCACTTTGCCAGTCATAAGAAAGATCACCACTCACGCCGTGGTCTGCTCAAAATGGTCAACCAGCGGCGCCGCCTGCTGGCCTACGT
The DNA here is from genome assembly GCA_039033415.1 of Pseudomonadota bacterium. Lineage (NCBI taxonomy): Bacteria > Pseudomonadati > Pseudomonadota > Pseudomonadota bacterium. The sequence goes on from JBCCCR010000022.1 coordinate 113,764, forward strand.
CAAAGGTAAGGACGTAGATCGCTACAAGTCGCTTATTAAGCGCCTTGGCCTGCGACGCTGAAGCCCTGCTAGACCCTCGAACCCGGAATTTCCGGGTTCGCTTTTATATGCCTCCGGCACAACGGTGTGCCGACCTAGAAAATCAAGGATAAATTTGTGGCGAAGATCACTAAAACCTTTAATTACGGTGGCCGAAACGTCACGCTCGAAGCCGGCCAGGTAGCCCGTCAGGCCTCTGGCGCGGTGATGGTCAGCGTCGATGAAACCGTGGTGCTGGTAACCGCCGTAGGTCGCAAGGGCGACGCCGGCGATCGCGGGTTTTTCCCGCTCACCGTTAACTATCAGGAGCGTACCTACGCGGCCGGTAAGATTCCGGGCGGATTCTTCAAACGCGAAGGCCGGCCGACGGAAAAAGAAACGCTGGTGTCGCGCCTGATCGACCGGCCGATTCGCCCGCTGTTTCCCAAGGGCTTCATGAACGAAACCCAGGTCATCGCCACGGTGATGTCGCTGAATCCTGAAGTTGATTCCGACATCCCTGCGCTGATCGGCGCCTCGGCGGCGCTAGCGCTGTCCGGCCTGCCGTTTGCCGGCCCGATTGGGGCTGCGCGTGTTGCCTACATCGACGACGGCTACGTGCTGAACCCCGACCGCAGCGCTATGACGGAATCCAAGCTTGACCTGGTGGTCGCCGGCACGAAGAACGCCGTGCTGATGGTGGAGTCAGAGGCTGAGCTGCTGTCCGAAGAAATCATGCTGGGCGCCGTGACGTTTGGTCACGAGCAAATGCAGGCGGCGATCGATGCGATCAACGAAATGGTCGCTGAAGCCAACGTTGAAGCCTGGGACTGGCAGGCACCGACCCGCGACGAGAGTATCGATGGGAAAGTTGGTGAGCTGGCGGCGGCCGACCTGACTTCAGCCTATCAGATCGCTGACAAGATGGAGCGCTATGGCCAGGTGGACGCAATCCGCGCTCGGGTGATGGAAACGCTTTGCCCCGATGAAAATGCGGAGCTCGACCCGAAAGAAGTGGGCGCCGCATTCTCGGCGCTGGAGAAGTCCACCGTTCGAGAGCGGGTGCTCGCCGGCGAGCCGCGCATCGACGGCCGCGCCAAGGACACCGTTCGACCCATCGACGTGGAGGTGGGCATGCTGCCTCGTGTTCACGGGTCAGCGCTGTTCCAACGCGGTGAAACCCAGGCGATTGTCACCACAACGCTGGGAACCGGCCGCGACGCGCAGATCATCGACGCGATCGAGGGGGAGTACAAAGAACCCTTCATGCTCCACTACAACTTCCCGCCCTACTGTGTGGGGGAAGCGGGTTTCATGGGTGGTCCCAAGCGCCGCGAAATCGGACACGGCAAGCTCGCCAAGCGCGGCGTGGCGGCCGTGATGCCCGGCGACGAAGCGTTCCCCTATGTGATCCGGGTGGTGTCTGAAATCACCGAGTCGAACGGCTCAAGCTCTATGGCCAGCGTCTGCGGCAGCTCCCTCGCGATGATGGATGCTGGCGTGCCGCTGAAGGCGCCGGTTGCCGGCATCGCCATGGGCCTGGTGAAAGACGGTGATCGTTATGCGGTGCTGAGCGACATCCTGGGTGATGAAGATCACCTCGGCGACATGGACTTCAAGGTGGCGGGCACCGAAGACGGCATCACCGCACTCCAGATGGACATCAAGATCGAAGGCATCACCGCTGAGATCATGCAGACGGCGCTGACCCAGGCCAAGCAGGGGCGGCTGTTTATTCTGGGTGAGATGGCCAAGGTGCTCTCCGAGCCGCGCACGGAAATGTCCGAGTTTGCACCGCGTCTGATTCACTTCAAGGTGCACCCTGACAAGATCCGCGACGTGATCGGTAAAGGCGGCGTGACGATTCGCGCCATCACCGAAGAGACCGGCACCACCATCGACATCGCCGACGACGGCACGATCACCATCGCTTCGGTGAACAAGGAGGCCGCTGACGAAGCGCGCAGCCGTATCGAGCAGATCACGGCTGACATCGAGCCGGGTCAGGTGTTCGACGGCAAGGTTGCCCGGATCATGGACTTCGGCGCCTTTGTCACGATCGCCCCCGGTAAAGACGGCCTGGTGCACGTTTCACAGATCTCGCACGAGCGCGTCGAGAAGGTCAGCGACAAGCTGTCCGAGGGCGATACCGTTAAGGTGAAAGTGCTGGAAGTGGACAAGCAGGGACGTATCCGTCTGTCCATGAAAGCGCTGCTGGAGGAATCAGCGGAAGGCTGACGCTCCCGCAAATAGATTCGGGGTCAGGTTCAAGGGACAGAGTAGTTACTCTGTCCCGTGAACCTGACCCCAGCCCGTACGTTAGGTCGGATCCGCAACCTTCCGC